>CANHTV010000115.1 GCA_947463285.1 Verrucomicrobiaceae bacterium
GCCGCCATTGAGCAGGTATTCCGCCTCTACCGCATCGAGACACAAGACGGCGGCAAATTTGAAGGCTTCAAAAAGAACGAGAGCGACAAAGACATCACCCTCATGCTCATGGGCGGTGCCACGCAGGTCGTTCCCATCGCCAAGATCAAAAGCGCAGGCTACGTCGCCGGAAAGTCCGTCATGCTGCCCATCGCCACCGGTTTCAGCGATGCGCAACTTGCCGATATCGTGCGCTATTTGCAGACGTTGCAGTGATTCCTCTTCCCCACCTTCATGCCTGCCCACTACGCCCGCTATCCCTCGCTCGTTGATCGCACCGTCTTCATCACCGGAGGCGCGGATGGCATCGGCAGTGCCCTCGTGGAGCAGTTCGCCCGCCAGGGCAGCCGTGTGGCCTTTGTGGACAAAAACGTCGCGTATGCCCAAGCTACGATTCAGCGCTGCATCGACGCCGGTGTGGCTCATGCGCCCTTGTTTTATGAAGTCGATCTGCTCGACATCGCCGCGCTGAAGTCTGCCTGCACCACTGCGATTCGCGATCTCGGCAGCGTGACCGTTTTGGTCAACAACGCCGCCAACGATGACCGCCACGACTGGCAGGACATGACGCCCGAGTATTTCGACAACCGCATCAACACCAACCTGCGGCACTACTTCTTTGCCATCCAGTCACTGGCACCACAGATGATCACCGCAGCGCATGGCTCGGTCATCAACATCGGCTCCAGCAGCTACATGATACAAGAGGACTTCTTCCCCGGCTACGCCATCGCCAAATCGGCCGTGGAAGGCATCACACGCACCATGGCGCGCACCTTTGGTCCGCATGGCGTCCGTGTGAATACCGTGCTCCCCGGCTGGGTGCCCACGGAGCGTCAACTCACGAAATGGTGGTCACCCGAAGGCGAAGCTGGCACCATGCGTGATCAAGCCCTCAAGCGCCGCATCATGCCGGATGAGTTCGCTCAAATGGTTCTCTTCCTCGCTGCCGATGATGGAGCCGCCTGCACCGCGCAGCAGTTTATCGTCGATGGCGGACGCTTCTAAATAGAATCGCCCTTTCTTCACCACTCATCACCGAAATTCACAATTCGTCCTCTGCTCCCTCTTCCTGGCTGCCCTTGCACTCCCATGCATCACTCAGATGTTTGGCACAGAGTTGGTGCTTTGGCCCTCAGAAAGGAATGAGGGCACCTCTAACGCAGGTGCGCAGGATCTTCGTGAACCTGTGTTTAGCACTTCCTTTGAAGATTGGCGCGGTAGGGGCGTTCAAGTGGTTCGATTTTTTCCATGAAGCTACCTTATCTGGCACTTGCCTCTCTCTTAATGCTCCAATCTGCAAAGGCGGCGCAGCGTCCTAATATCTTGTTCATCTTCTCGGATGATCACGCGCAGCATGCGATCTCGGCCTATGGTTCAAAGGTGAATCAAACGCCGAATCTTGATCGTCTGGCCAAGGGTGGGAGCCGCTTCAAGAATTCATTCGTCACCAATTCGATTTGTACTCCGAGCCGCGCCACTTTGCTCACTGGGCAATATTCGCATCGCAATGGTGTGCCGGTGTTTAACAGCTTCGATGGCTCGCGTGATCATGTGGCGAAGCATCTGCAAAAAGGCGGTTATCACACGGGCATCATCGGCAAGTGGCATCTGGGCAGTGACCCGACAGGCTTTGACCGCTGGACCGTGCTGCCAGGGCAGGGGGCTTATTGGAATCCGGCGTTTTTGATGCCTGGAAAAAAGAAGGTCGCTATTGAGGGACACTGCACGGACATCACCACAGAGCTTGGCATCGAGTGGCTGAAAACGCGGCCCAAAGACAAGCCCTTCTTTCTCATGCTGCATCAGAAAGCACCACATCGCGGCTGGGAGCCGACGGAACGCCATAAGGCGATGTTTAAAGACAAGGTGATCCCTGAGCCCGAGACACTGTGGGATGATTACTCGACACGTCCGACGGCGCTGCCGATCAATGAACAAACGGTGGCTCGTGATCTCACTCGCCGGGATTTGAAGCTGACGCCGCCAGCGGATCTCAAAGGGCCAGCTCTGCAAAAGTGGTTAAACTTTAAACCTATGGAACTCGAGGTCGATGGCCGAATGCTAACGGGCAAGGATCTGGTGAAGTGGAAGTATCAAATCTACATGCGCGACTACCTCGCCTGTGTTCAGGGCGTGGACGATAGCGTGGGGCAGATGCTGGATTATTTGGATGCCAGCGGCCTTGCTGAAAACACCATCGTCATCTACTCCGCTGACAATGGCTGGTATCTCGGCGACCTGGGGCTCTATGATAAACGCTTCATGTATGAACCTGGCTTGCATACGCCGCTGCTCGCCAAAGGCCCAGGGATAAAGGCTGGAAATGTGCCAGAGCAAATGGTGTCAAACATCGACCTGGCACCCACCTTTCTAGATTTGGCCGGACTTTCCGTGCCAGATTCGATGCAGGGTCGCTCCATCGCGCCGCTGCTGCGCGGAGAGTCGCCGAAAGACTGGCGCAGCTCGTTTTATTATCGCTACTACCATGACCCTGGTCATCATAACACGATGGCTCATCTCGGAGTCAGGAAGGCGACGCATAAGCTGATCTACTATTGGAAGCTGGATTCCTATGAACTCTTTGATCTCAAAGCAGATCCGTCAGAGCAGCACAATCTGCTGCACTCTATGGCCGAAGCCCAAAAACCGGATGTCGCGGCCAAATTCAGTGAATTGAAGGCTGAGCTGGTACGACTGCAAAAGGAATACAAGGATGATGGTCTCTATGCGGATCCTGCGACCTGGCCACAAAGTAGTGCCGATGGTCCCTGGGATGCCTACCAAATGATGGGTAACAAAACCGTCTCCGAGGCTATTCAGTCCGCTGTGGAGTAAGCCTCAATTCGACTTTGCTATGATGAAACATCTTTTCCTGGCGCTGCTGACAGCGGCTGCGGCTTTATCAAACACCGCCTTGGCGGCCAAGCCTAACATCCTGTTTCTCTTCGCGGATGATTGGGGGAAATACGCCAGCATCTATGCGGAGGTGGAGGGCCGAGGCGGCATCAATGATGTGGTGCGCACGCCGAATTTTGACAAGATCGCCAGGCAAGGCGTGCTGTTTCGCAACGCGCATGTGAATGCGCCGTCTTGCACGCCCTGCCGCAGTTCACTGCTTTCCGGACAGTATTTCTGGCGCACGGGTCGTGGAGCCATCCTACAGGGGGCAGTATGGGATGCTCAGATTCCGGCGTATCCGCTGATGTTGCGTGATGCGGGCTATCACATCGGTAAAAGCTACAAAGTGTGGGGGCCGGGGACGCCTTCGGATGCGCCTTATGGAGGCCAGCAGTATGCCTATCAAAAAGCAGGTGGACGCATCAATCTATTCTCTCAAAACGTCACCCAAATGCTCGAGCAAGGTGCGGCACTGGATGCGGCGAAAGAGCAGCTCTATGACGAAGCCCGTGGCAATTTTCGCGATTTCATTTCGGCCAATCAAGATGGCAAACCTTTCTGCTACTGGTTTGGCCCCACCAATGTGCATCGCAAATGGATCAAGGGCAGCGGCAAGAAGCTTTGGAACATCGACCCCGAGACCTTGAAGGGAAAGATGCCCCCCTATTTGCCTGATGTGCCAGAAGTGCGCGAGGATCTGGCGGATTACTTTGGCGAAATCGCCGCGTGGGATGCGACCATCGGCGCACTGCTTGTCGAGCTTGAAAAATCAGGCCAGAAAGACAACACACTCATCGTCATCAGCGGCGATCATGGCGCACCAGGCTTTCCGCATGGGAAGTGCAATCTCTATGGCTTCGGTACGAACGTCTCGCTTTCCATCACAGGTCCTGGCGTCAAAGGTGGCCGTGTCGTGGATGACTTTGTGTGTCTGCCTGACCTGGCTCCGACCTTTCTAGAGGCGGGTGGTGTGGCGATCCCTGAAGTCATGACCGGGCGCAGTCTCTGGCCGGTTTTGCGTTCGGAGAAAAGCGGACTCGTCGATGAAACCCGGACACAAGTTTTTACGGGCCGTGAACGTCATGTGGAGATTGCGCGTTCTGATTATTCCCCCTATCCCCAGCGTGCCATCCGCACAGCTGAGCATGTTTTGATTATCAATTTCCGTCCTGATCGCTGGCCCATGGGTGATCCATACGGTCTGGAGGATGGCCAGTCCCCTAGCGAAGATGACCTCGAAAATGAAACCCGCGTCACCCATCCCGATGAAGATGCCGGCCCGACAAAAAGCTGGCTTGTACGTGCTCGCATGGTCCCAGAGTGGAAAAGCCATTACGACTGGGTTTACGGCAAGCGCCCCAAGTATGAACTCTATGATCTGAAGCAAGATCCGCATGAAACCAAGAATCTGGCGGATGATCCTGCTCATGCAGATTTGAAAAAAAATCTCGAAGAACGCCTGCTGGAGGAGCTTCGCCGCACCGGCGATCCCCGGATGGTGAATGACGGCCAATACTTTGAAAAAGCACCTCTCTCTGGTCCTTTGCCTGAGCAAGCGGCTGGAGGCAAAAAGGGTAAAAAGCCGAAAAAGGCTGCGAAGTAAATCCAACCTCGATCAAACCTTGGCATGAAAAAATTAGCTCTCCTGCTCATCACTTTTTATTCGGCTGTTTGGGCCGATTCCAAGCCGAACATCATGATCATGCTGGTGGATGACATGGGCGTGATGGATACCTCGCTGCCTTTTCTCACGGATGCAGATGGACGGCCCAAACGTTATCCGCTCAATGATTTTTACCGGACACCCAACATGGAAAGGCTGGCGGCCAGAGGCATCCGGTTCAATAACTTCTGCGCGATGAGTGTCTGCTCGCCGACGCGCATCTCGATCATGACGGGACAAAATGCCGCCCGGCATCGCACCACCAATTGGATTAATCCTGATAACAATAATGCTGGCCCTCAGGGGCCTGCGGCTTGGAACTGGCGTGGGCTTAATCGCGGTGATGTGACCCTCCCAAGTATCATGAAGGCAGGGGGCTACCACACCATTCACGTTGGCAAAGGCCACTTTGCACCGCGAGCCTTTGATGGCGCTGATCCAGAATCCATTGGTTTTGATGTGAATGTCGCTGGCGGCTCCATCGGGGCACCGGGAAGCTATTATGGGTTGCAAAACTTTGATCGCGCGAAAAATGCCAAGACCAAGGGGAAGGCGAAAAAGGCTCCCAATCACGCGGTGCCAGGTCTGGAGAAGTATCATGGGCAGGACATCTTCCTCACCGAGGCGCTAACGCTTGAGGCTAAAGCTCATGTCTCTGAGGCCGTGAAGTTGGAGAAGCCTTTTTTCCTCTACTTCGCCCACTATGCCGTGCATGCGCCTTTTAACAGTGATCCCCGTTTCGCAGCTCATTACAAAGACAGTGGAAAGAGCCCCGACGCACAAGCCTTTGCTACACTCATTGAAGGCATGGACAAGTCCTTGGGCGACATGCTGGATCATCTGGATACACTCGGTGTCGCTGACAATACACTGGTTATTTTCCTGGGTGACAACGGCACTGATGCGCCGCTGGGACATCCGCACGAAGTCGCTTGTGCAGCACCTCTGCGCGGAAAAAAAGGCTCGCATTATGAAGGCGGAAACAGAGTGCCATTCATTGCATCTTGGGCAAAGCCAGACGCGAACAAGGCCCCGCAAAAGCGCCTGCCCATTGCGAGTCAGGCCGTTCAGCGTCAGCAGGCAGCTGTTCAAGATTTGTTCCCAACGTTGCTGCACCTCGCAGACCTCAAAACGCCAGCCGATCATATCGTCGATGGTCACAGGCTCGATGCTTTGCTCGCGGGCCATAGTGACCCGAAACGTGACGAGGTTTTTCTGATGCATTATCCTCATGCACCGCATCGCTCGGACTATTGGACGAGCTACCGCGAGGGGGATTGGAAGGTCGTCTATCACTACTTCCCGACTGAGGTTTCAGGCGGCAGTCACTACCAGCTTTTTAAGCTTCAATCAGACCCTTTTGAGCAAGCTGATCTTGCCACCCATGAACCTGCTGAGCTGAAAAGGCTGATGCAGGGACTGATCACCGCTTTGGAGAAATACGATGCTGTTTATCCCATCTCCAAAGACACTACCAAACCCGTCAAACCACAACTGCCATGACTCTGAAATCTCGTCTGTCATCTCTGTTCCCCGCGTTACTTTTTATCGCGCTGACATCTGCCACCTTGGCTGCTGACACCAAGCCTGCGGTTAAAGCTAAACGTGCGCCGAATCCAGCTTATGCACCCATCCAGGATGTCGCAGGCTTGCCGCGTGTGTTGCTGATTGGTGATTCCATTTCGATTGGTTATACTTTGGACGTGAGAAAGCTACTTGAGGGGAAGGCAAATGTGCATCGTATTCCGACCAATGGCGGCCCGAGTTCACGTGGTGTGGAGAGTTTGAAAAGCTGGCTCGGAGAGTCGAAGTGGGATCTCATTCATTTTAACTTTGGACTGCATGATCTGGTCTATATGGGGCCCAATGGTGAGCGTCTGGTGGATCCCAAGATGCCGGGAAGTCACCACCAAGTTCCCCTGCCGGATTATGAGAAGAATCTTACCATCATTGTGAAGCAGCTCAAAGCCACTGGCGCTAAGGTCATTTGGTGCAACACCACTCCTGTGCCTGAAGGTTCATCAGGCCGCGTGGCTGATGAGGCCGTGATGTTTAACAAAGCCGCTGCCAAAGTCATGCATGCTGAAGGCGTGCCCACCAATGATCTACACAGCTATGCGAAGGCCAAACTCCATGACATACAGCTTCCTGCAAATGTGCATTACAAGCCGGAGGGATCGAAATACTTGGCCGGAAAGGTCGCTGCAGAGATAGAGAAGGCTTTGAAGTAAGCCTTTATTGGTCTGAGGGCAGGGCGCGGGGTACTTCATCAAGGGGCATGCCAAACCGGATGGTCTCTTCCATGATCTGGCTGCGTCTTGCTTCGATGCCGTTCGGGTTGTCGAAATGATCTTTGGAATTGATGATTTTTGGCTGGATGAAGATAAGCAGCTCATCCCGCTGGGTGGTTTTCTGCGTGGTTCCAAAGAGATGCTTCAGGACGGGAACTCGACGTAGGAAAATGGCACCACGTTCGTTGTTGCCTGTGCGTTCTGTGACAAGTCCACCAAGAACTACGGTGGCACCATTTTTGACGGTGACGGTGGTCAGCAGCTCCTGTGTGCCGATGGTCGGCACGGTGTTGCCGGAGATGTTCTGCTCGCCGATGATGTTGTCATTGATTTGAGCAATGCGGAGCGTGACTTCGTCATCGGAGTTGATCAAAGGCACGACCTCCAGCTTCAGGACAACGTCGCGATAATCGATGCTGGCACTTGTGGCTGCAATGTTTCCGGCGCCGGCATTGCTGAGAATATTCACGGGCACCGCAATGCGTTGACCGCTGGAGATCACGGCTTTGCCATTGTTGGTGGTGTACATGCTCGGGCTAGAGAGGACTTTGAAATTTTTGTTTCCTTCAAGCACACGCATGTAGCGACTGATGGATCCCAGTTTGCCATAAAAGCTCATGGCAGCAGTGCCGAATCCCTCACCGTTCAGTGGAATGTCGAGTGCTCCCGCCACTGAATTGTTGATGCCGGAACCTGAGCCATTGTTGAATTCCTTTTGACGGAGAGTGAAGTCATCCAGCGCGTTGAGGAAATCGAAACCGTAGTTAAACTCACCGCCTAGGCTCAGCTGGCCAATGATGGTGCTGATGTAAACCTGCTGTGGACGCACATCCATTTCCTGGATCAGCTGGTCGATGATCGTGATGTGCTCTGGTGAACCACTGACGACGAGGCTGTTTGATTGCGGGTCTGCGATAAGCAGCGTCTTGCCGACGATCAAAGACTCAGGGGCTGAGGTGGCTTCTGGATCATCAAGCAGGCTGCGTTGGCTGCGATTGCTCTGGCTTCCTGTGTTGGAGCTAAATCCACCACCACTTAAGTCATTGTTGTTGCTGAAACCACTGCCTCCGCTGTCGCGATTTGAGTCTGTGGATGGTGTGTTTGATGAGCTGCTCGGCTGACGGCGACTGCTGGAGCCTCCTCCCATGCCTGATGAGCCAGTTTCAGACTGGATGTCAGTGTCTTTGGCCAAGGCATTGTAGGCGACCGGCAGGAAGTCACCGACATCAAGGTAGCTAAACTTGCGCTTGAGAAAGGTCACGTTGTCTGACTGCTGATCCAGCTTTTCCACCAAGCCGCGGATGTAGGTGATGTCCACCGGGCGGGCTATGACGAGCAAGCTATTCGTGCGCCGATGGGGGATGACCTTCACCTTCGCGATGGCTGGATTGGTGCCAGCGCTATTGCCTGTGCTGTTGCTGGAGTTTGGAGACGCGCCGGGTCTGGCCCCATTCGGTGTAGCTACAGCGGGTGTGGCTGGCGTTGACGGGTTTGCTGCTGCAGCGCTTTCAGCGGCTTTTTCACGTTCTTCAAAGATCTCACTAATGATTTCCCCCACGCTTTCAGCATCACTGCGCTCCAGCTGGATCATTTCGTTGGCGATCTCCGCAGGCGGAACATCGATGACTTTGGCGATTTCGACGATGCTGCGGATGGTGATGCTGTTTTCCGTGATGATCAGCGCAGCGGAGTTCATCACAGGGGTGATGGAGCCGTAGCTATTGAGCTTGATCACCTGCTGAAATGCCTTGGAGGCCTCGTCTGGCGAGATGTGCTCAAGAGGTAAAACAAAGTGACAGATCTCCTCATTCTGAGGCAGGTCATGGATGGCGGTATAGACATTGAGACCATGAGAGGCTGGATTTTTGCCGCCGCTATGATGAATCAGTTTCACCGTTTTCGGATCGACGGGGATGATCGCGTAGCCATTGAGCAAAAGGGTCGCCTCAATGAAGGCGATAGCCTCGGTCCGAGTCAGTGGGTCTGGAGCGATGATTCTCAGCGGCTCGCCTTGAAGTGCGGAATCAAGGATCATCTTTTTTCCCGTGATTTGGGTGTAAAAAGGAATGATCGCCTGAACGGGTGTATTCGGAAAATTAACCTTGATCATCGACCCATCATTCACGGGTGAGGTAGCGTTCTGGCCCGGCTCCGATGCTCCGCCTGGTAATGTAGCTGTAACTTGGGCAGAAAGATTGACCGTCAGGCCTCCAAAGATAGCGGCAACAAGTCCGCTCATGCTTGCGGCACGGGCTAGGTTTGGTAGGTCGTAAAAGTTGAGCATGAGTAGATATGTAGCATACCCACTATAAATTCTATACTAAGCAGAGCAATCTAAATATTCGCTTTTATTAAATTTTAACATCCAGTGAGCCTTGAGACCTATTCAACGAGGGTCGTTTGCATAAAAAATCCCGCACTCGCCGACTAATGGCCCTCGGATTTGATAAAAAATCCGGACCATTAATCTGTGACTGCGGGAAAGCTTGGGTTATTAGCCTAAGTGAAATCATTCACCATCCCAGCGACGTGGCTTGAAGCCGCCGCCTTTGTTGCCGTAGGGCTTGCCGCCACCAC
>CANHTV010000116.1 GCA_947463285.1 Verrucomicrobiaceae bacterium
CCAAGCCAACTACGCCTCCGCGAAAGCGGGCGTGCAGGCGATGATGCGCGTACTCAGTCGTGAGGCAGCCAGGAAGAACATCCGCGCCAATGCCATCGCCCCAGGGGTGATCGATACCAGCATGGCGGCAACCATTCCTGAATCCGTGCGTGCCGAGATGCTCAAAAACGTCCCGCTTGCCCGCTTCGGCACGACGGAGGAGGTCGCCAATGTCGTGCTCTTCCTCTGCTCGCCGCTCGCCAGTTACGTCACGGGTCAGACGATCGAGATCAATGGGGGCTGGAGAGGCTGATATGAAAACTCCTGCACCAAAAAGGGCTGACTTTGAAAAGGCACTTTATACTCGTTTGATGGAAGCCACTGCCAATGGACAATCTGAGGTGCTTATTCGTGCTGGTGATCTTCACATGGAAGTTGGCTGTTATCCAAATGCAGGTTCTCATCGTATGCCAGTCTGCTGTTCCGTCATGCGTCAGATGATCAGTGCTCACGACGAAATCGTTAAAAAGCCGCCTAGAGGCGATGGGGCTAGCTTGGTCATACGGTATCGTCTTCCTCGAAAGTTGATCTAGCCATGCGCGCCCCAGCCATCATCGCCACTGCTGACGAAGCCATCGCCTCCATTCCTTCGGGAGCGACGGTGGCGGTGGGTGGGTTCGTGGGAGCGGGCCATCCTGAGATGCTGACTGCGGCGTTGGAGCGGCGGTTTTTGGAAACCGGCACACCCAATGATCTCACGCTCTACTACTGCGCCGGGCAGGGAGATCGAGCGGAGCGTGGGCTCAACCACTTCGCCCATGCAGGCTTGATCAAACGCGTCATCGGCGGCCACTGGAACCTCGCGCCGAAGCTTGGAACGCTGGCTTTGGCGAATGAGATCGAGGCTTACAACTTCCCGCAAGGCGTTCTTAGCGTGTTGTTGCGCGAGATCGCGGCGAAGCGGCCTGGACTCATCACGCAGGTGGGACTCAACACCTTCATCGACCCGGCTCAATGCGGCGGCAGGATGAATGCACGCACCACGGAGACACTCGTCGAGCGAATCGAACTCGATGGCCAAACGTGGCTGCGCTACAAACCGGTGCCGATTCATGTCGGGCTCATTCGTGCAACCTATGCTGATAAACGCGGCAACCTCAGCATGGATAAAGAAGGCCTGATTGGCGAGGTGCTGCCCATTGCCCAAGCGGCGAAAAATCACGGCGGCATCGTCATCGCGCAGGTCGAACGCATTGTGGATCAATTGCCAGATCCTAAGTCCGTGCGCGTGCCTGGCATCTTGGTGGATTACCTCGTCGTCAGCGGCGGAGTGCAGCACGACCAGACCTTTGGAGAGGCCTTCAATGAGGACTTCGTCAGCACCAGCGATGGCGGTTTCAAGCTGCCGACCATGCCAGAATCCGAGCGCAAGGTCATCGGCACGCGAGCACTGCGGGAGATTCGTGAAGGCGATATCGTGAACCTTGGCATCGGCCTGCCAGAAAGTGTGGCCATGGTCGCCGCCGAGACGGGAAGGCTGGGTGAATTCACCCTCACCGTGGAAAGCGGCCCTATCGGCGGCGTGCCAGCTTCGGGGCTAAACTTTGGATGCAGCCACTTCCCTGAGGCCATCATCGACCAGCCATCGCAATTCGATTTCTACGACGGCGGCGGACTCGACATCGCCGTGCTCGGGGCGGTGGAAGTGGATGCGGAAGGCAGCGTGAATGTCACGAGCTTCGTGGATCGTTTTGCGGGCGTTGGTGGCTTCGTCAACATCGCCCAAAGCGCACGCCGACTCGTGTTTTGCAGCACGTTTCAAGCAAAAGGGCAGCCGAAGTTCGTGCGAAAGATCCAGCACGTTTGTTTCCATGGGCCGACGGGCTTTGCGCGTGGGCAGCAGGTGCTTTATGTCACCGAACGTGCCGTCTTTGAGCTTACGGCTACCGGACTGCGGCTCATCGAGATCGCTGATGAGTATGATCTACAAACCGACATCCTCGATCAGATGGAATTCAAGCCCGCCGTGGCCCTTTGACTGTATTGACCTTTTGACCGAATTGAAGCTCATGAATCCTGTTCACATTATTGAAGCCAGACGCTCTCCCATCGGCCGCTTTGGCGGTGGCCTGAAATCCATCAGCGCCACCGATCTCGGCTTTGCCATCGCCGATGCCGTGGTGCCTGCCGAGCTTCGTGAACACATTGGACAAGTCATTCTCGGCCAAGTGCTGCAAGCTGGCGCAGGCATGAATGTGGCACGGCAGGTGGGTTTGAAGCTCGACCTTCCTGAGCATGTGCCTGCCTACACGGTGAACATGGCCTGTGGCTCTTCGCTCAAAGCGGTGTCCCTTGGTGCGGATGCCATCCGCAGTGGCGAAAGTGATCTCGTGCTCGCAGGTGGCGTCGAGGTGATGAGCCGGGCACCGCATTATGTCATGGATGCTCGATGGGGAAAAAAGCTCGGTGATCTCTCGATGCAGGACGCTATGTTTGTCGATGGACTCAGCGATCCGCTGCTGAAGATCGGCATGGGTGAGACAGCGGAGCGCATCGCTGACAAGCACGGCATCACACGCCAGCAGCAGGATGAATTTACCGTGCTCAGTCAAAGCCGAGTCGCTGCAAGTCGTGACGCCTTTATCCGCGAGATCGTGCCTGTGGCCGAGGTCACGAGTGATGAACATCCACGCGCAGACACGACGCTCGATTCGCTCGCCAAACTGAAACCCGCCTTCCGCAAAAACGGAACTGTGACTCCCGGAAACTCATCCGGCATTAACGACGGAGCTGCGATGGTGCTGCTCGCCAGTGAAGCGGCGATGCAGAAGCACAGTCTGCAATCCAGAGCCCGCATCATTGCCACATCAGCAGTCGGTTGTGATCCTGCGGTCATGGGACTTGGCCCAGTAGGAGCCATCCAAAAGCTATGCACTATCACAGGCTGGAAGCTTGAAGAGGTCGATGCCATCGAGATCAATGAAGCCTTCGCCGTGCAGACGCTCGGTTGTGCTCGTGAGCTGTCACTCGACCTCGAAAAGCTCAATCAACGCGGCGGGGCCATCGCCCTCGGTCATCCCATCGGTGCCAGCGGGGCGCGTGTGCTCGTCACGCTGCTGCATTTGATGGAAGACAAAGGCTACAAGCGCGGCATCGCCAGCCTTTGCATCGGAGGGGGCATGGGCATCGCGATGGCGTTGGAGCGATGATGGCAGCGCTCACTCACGTGCACGCGAGTCCATCCAGATCGTGACTGGGCCGTCATTCGTTAGCGCCACCTGCATGTCGGCACCGAAGACACCGCGCTGCACGGGAGAACTCAGTTCCTTTTCCAGCGCAGCCATGAAGTGCTCATACATCGGCACGGCATGATCAGGCCGGGCTGCGCGGATGAAGCTGGGCCGGTTTCCCTTCTTCGTACTGGCATGGAGGGTGAATTGACTCACCACCAGCACGCCACCGTTCACGTCCTTCACACACAGGTTCATCTTACCCTCAGCATCGCCGAAAATGCGCATCTGGGCGATCTTTCCCGCCAGCCACTCGGCATCTTCCGTGGTGTCTTCATGCTCGACTCCGAGCAGGACGACGAGGCCGTGGGTGATGGAGCCTACGACTTCACCCGCAATGGAGACAGAGGCGTTTTGAGAGCGTTGGATCAGGGCGCGCATGGAGGCGGAGGATGTGCTGGCCTGCTCACATTGCCAGCTTTCCCTTGCGAAAAAGTACATCTCAGGCTCCTTAACTGCCCCTCTCGCCGGGGGCACTCCAGCCTTTCGGCCAACCCACACCCCATACATCAGCCATGTCCACCGACCCCAAAGTATCCATCGCGCAAATGGAGAAGATCGTTTCTCTCTGCAAGCGCCGCGGCTTTATCTTTCAAAGCAGCGAGATCTACGGCGGCTGCGGCGGCATTTGGGACTACGGCCCGCTCGGGGCCGAGCTGAAGCGCAACCTGCGCACCGCCTGGTGGAACACCATGACCCGCGAGCGTGAGGACGTGCTCGGCCTCGATGCCTGCATCCTCATGAACCCCGCGATCTGGAAAGCCAGCGGCCACGTCGATACCTTCGCCGACCTCATGCGCGAGTGCTCGCTGACGAACAAACGCGTCCGAGCTGATCATGTCGATCCGCAGTCCGGCACCGTGCTGAAATACAGCGGTGCTCAGTCCCCCACCGGCTGGCGCTGGGATCGCACGATTACTGCGCTGACCAAAAGCGGCGAGCACATCGAAAGCTTCCGCAAACGCATTCGTGCTCTCATTGCCCAAAACGCCGGTGAAGCCGCTGGCAAGCCCGAGGAGATCGAGCTGCTGAACGAAGAGAAGATCGACACCGTGAATGGCAGTGTCGATTTCCATCCTGAAACCGGCGGCATCCTCGGGGAGGCGCGTCCTTTCAATCTCATGCTCAAGACCTACCTCGGCCCCACCGCGACGGAGGCTGACGTCACCTACCTGCGCCCGGAAACCGCGCAGGCCATCTTTGCGCAGTTCAAGAACGTCTTCGACTCCAGTCGCGTGAAGGTGCCCTTCGGCATCGGCCAGATCGGCAAGGCCTTCCGCAACGAGGTTACGCCAAAGAATTTCACCTTCCGCAGCCGTGAGTTCGAGCAAATGGAGCTCGAGTTCTTCATCAAGCCCGACGAAGCCGTCGACATCATCAGTGGCGAGGTCGCGAAGTGGCATGAAGGCGCGGATTTGAGCGAACCGCAGCCAAACTGGGGCTGGGAGCTCTGGCACCGCTACTGGGTCGATCAACGCACGAAATTCTATGAAGGCATCGGCCTCGGTGGCGTGCTGGAATACTACTGGCAGACGCCGGAGGACCTAGCCCACTACGCCCGTGCATGTGTGGACATCCTCTGCGAGTTCCCCTTTGGAACCGAAGAGCTGGAAGGCATCGCCGCCCGTGGCGACTTCGACCTCTCCGCGCATCAAAACGCCAGCGGCAAGACCCAGGAAGTCTTTGACGAAGAACTCAAAAACGCCGCCGCCAAGCTCACCGACGAGCAGAAGGAAGCCCTCATTCAGAAGCGTCTCGCCGCCGAAGCTGCGAAGACCAAGGGCCAGCCTCTGCCCGAAGCTGCCGTGCGTGCCTGGTTCGAGCGCCTCTTCAAAGGCAGTTACGTCCCCCACGTCATCGAGCCCTCCGCCGGTCTCGACCGCATGGCCCTGGCCGTCATCGCCAAAGCCTTTGAGGAGTCCGAGAAAGTCGATGAAAAGGGTAAGAAGGAAGTCCTCACCGTCCTCCGCTTCCACCCGCGCGTGGCCCCGATCAAAGTCGGCGTCTTCCCGCTGCTGAAGAACCGCCCTGAAATGGTCGCCAAAGCCCGTGAAGTTTATGCCTTGCTGAAGAAGCACATGAACTGCTTCTACGACGAGACCGCCAGCATCGGCCGCCGCTATGCCCGCCAGGACGAAGTCGGCACGCCCTTCGGCATCACCATCGACTTCGACACCCTCGGCGAAAAAGGCCCCGAACTCCTCGACACCGTCACCCTCCGCCACCGCGACAGCGGCGAGCAAGAGCGTGTGAAGATCAGTGAGTTGCTCGGGAAGTTGCTGCCGTTGGTGTCGTAACCGTAGCATTCAATTGTGCGAGTCGGAGGCTCGAAAGATGTTAGCCGTTGGTGCAACCACCGGACTTTCGAGCATCCCTCCTCGTTCTAAACATCGTGCCATGTCTGGGCGCTAGAAGTGAGCGGTCATCTCCCTGACTTCCCCTTCATCAAAGCCAGATCATCAAAGCCTGCACGAGGTCTTTGGTCTGGGTGATGCGGAATTCGGGAGCGGCTTCGAAGCGGACTTTGCTGCCGCCGTTGTAGCTGAACTCAAAGATGACGGGCAGGTCACCAGGGTGCTGGGTGAGGACTTCGTGGATTCGGTCGAGGTCAATCTCGCTATGGCGATGGCAGTCGAGGCGCAAAAGCAGGGGCTTGGGGGGCGCTGGCGGCGCTGCGGGTTTGACCTCCGGCAGGGCGGTGGCGGCGTTCGGATCGCGAGCTTTTTTGGGCTTCAGCTCCTTGGCCTCGCCGAGGGTGAGGCGATTGCCTTCAGCTCGCTGGTCTTTCATGCAGCGGCAGCGCAAGCCGAGGACGGTGCCCACTTTGAGCACATCTTTGAATTTCTCATACTCGTCACTCCAGGCCATGAGCTCGATCTGGCCAGTGAAGTCTTCAAAGGTGAAGGTGGCAAAGGGGCGGTTATCTTTCTTCGAGTACTTCACCTCCATGGTGTTGACGATGCCGGCGATCCAGACGGTCTGGGGCTTGGCGCTGGTGTCCACCTCACTGAGCATGGCGATCTTGGTGATCTTGGAGGACTCAAAGTTGCCACGGAAGTTATCCAGCGGATGGCCGCTGACGTAGAAGCCGAGCAGTTCTTTTTCAAAGCCGAGGACTTCATCCATGGTCCAGGGCTCGACCGTGACCTGTGCGGCTTTTTTCTTCGGCGGTGCCATGGCGACATCGTCAAAAAGTCCACCCTGACCGGCCTTGCGATCTTTTTGCATGGAGGCGGCGGTGGCCAGCACCTGTTCCAGCCTGGCAAACATGGCGGCGCGATCCTGCTTGGTGAAGTCAAAGGCTCCGGCTTTGACGAGGGCTTCCAGCATTTTTTTGTTCACTGAGCGCGTGTCCATGCGCGCGGCGAAGTCTTCGAGGTTCTTGAAGGGGCCGTTTTTGCTGCGCTCTTCGATGGCGGCGGTCATGGCACCTTCACCGACGTTTTTGATGGCACTGAGGCCGAAGCGGATGGCGTTTGGCGCGTCGCTGTCAGGGCTGGCGTCCTTGGTGCGCTCTGGGGAAAATTTCAGCAGGGAGCGGTTGATGTCAGGCGGCAGGATGACGATGCCCATGCGCTGGCATTCGCTGACGAAGTTGGCGATCTTGTCGGTGTTGCTGACTTCCAGACTGAGCACGCCGGTCATGAACTCGACCGGGAAATTCGCCTTCAGGTAGGCGGTGCGGTAGGTGACGATCCCGTAGGCGGCGGAGTGGGATTTGTTGAAGCCGTATTGGGCAAATTTTTCGAGAAGGTCGAAGACGGCGTTGGCTTGTTTATCACCGATGTTGTTCGTCTTTAGGCAGCCTTCGACGAAGGCGAGACGCTGGCGGGCCATCTCCTGCATGTCCTTTTTACCCATGGCTCGGCGCAGAAGGTCAGCCTGGCCGAGGCTGAATCCAGCGAGCACGTTCGCCGCCTGCTGCACCTGCTCCTGATAGACCAGAATGCCGTAGGTTTCTTTGGCGATCTTCTCCAGCAGCGGGTGCGGGTATTCCACCTGCTCCAGGCCTTTTTTACGGGCGATGTAGTCGGGAATGAACTGCATGGGCCCTGGACGATAGAGGGCGAGAATAGCGATAATTTCCTCGATCTTATCTGGCCCGAGCTGCTTGCAGGTATTGATCATCCCACCAGATTCCATCTGGAAGACGGCGACTGTTTCGCCCCGTTGCAGCATCTCAAAGGTTTTGACGTCATCCAGCGGTGCGTCGCTGGTGTTAAAGCCGGGCACGCGCTTCTGCACCCATTGTTCGGCCTCATGGATGACGGTCAGCGTTTTGAGGCCGAGGAAGTCCATCTTCAGCATGCCCAGCTCGGTGAGCGGCTTCATGGCAAACTGGGAGACAATTTCGTTTTCGTTACCCCGTGTCAGGGCGATGAAGTCGTAGAGAGGTTTGTCGCCGATGACGACGCCGGCGGCGTGGATGCCGGTGCCACGGGTGATGCCTTCGAGGAAGAGGGCGTGCTTCCAGAGTTCCTGGGCGTTGCTGTCCTCTTCGATGTAGCGCTTGAGGTCAGGGTTTTTGTCGATGGCCCCGTCGATGTGGACGTTTTTGTTGAGGGCTTTATCAAACTTGTCCTCCCCAGCGAGCGTGATGTTCAGCTCCGTGGGGATCATTTTGGAAAGGCGATCCGCGTCGCCATAACTCCAGCCCAGGACACGCCCGACATCACGCACGACGGACTTGGCACCCATGGTGCCGAAGGTGATGATGTGGCTGACGCTCAGCTCTCCATATTTCTGACGCACGTATTCGATGACCTCGCCACGGCGGGTCTGGCAGAAGTCGATGTCAATATCGGGCGGGCTGACACGCTCAGGGTTCAGGAATCGCTCAAAGACCAGCTCAAAACGCAGCGGGTCGATGTCGGTGATGCCGAGAACATAAGCGACGACGGAACCAGCCGCCGAACCACGACCAGGGCCGACGGGGATGCCGTTTTCACGCGCCCAGTTGATGAAATCCCAGACGATGAGGAAGTAGCTGGTAAAGTTTTTTTCCCGCAGGAGTGCCAGCTCATAGTCGAGACGCTTGCGCAGGGATTCATCATTGAGCGCACGGTCGCGGCCATAGCGGCGGATGAGGCCTTCTTCACAGAGATGGCGGAGGTATTCATTGCGATCCTGCCACTGGCTTTCCAGCGGGTACTGCGGGTAGCGGTCGATGCTGGTGGAGTCCAGCCGGATGTCGATATGGCAGCGGTCGGCGATCTCCAGGGTGGTGTCACAGGCCTCTGGGATCTCGCGGAAGAGATGGCGCATCTCCTCAGCCGTCTTGAAATAGACTTCAGGGGAATAGGTGACGCGATTGACGTCGTGGACGTTCGCGCCGCCGCCGATGCAGATCATGACGTCATGACTTTCATGGTCTGAGCGATCCATGAAATGCACGTCATTCGTGGCGACGGTTTTCAGCCCATACTTCGGGGCCCACTCCAGGAGTTGGCGCGTGACGAGGCGCTGCTGCTCCATGCCGTGATCCATCAACTCCAGGTAGAAGTTCTCGGGGCCGAAGATGTCGCGAAACTCACGCAGGCTTTTTTCCGCCTCGTCTTTGCGATCAGAGAGGAGGAATTCGTTGATTTCACCCTTCAGGCAGCCGCTGAGGCAGATGAGCCCTTGGCTGTGTTTGCGCAGCAGGTCTTTATCAATGCGTGGCACGTCCCACTGCCCAAAGAGATGCGCCTCCGTGACGATGCGGGAAAGGTTTTCATAACCCTCATTGCTGGCAGCCAGCAGCGTGAGGTGGGATTCGCGCTTGCGGCCCTGGATGTCTTTTTGCTCGCGCATGGAGCCAGCGGCGAGATGGATCTCACAGCCGAGGATGGACTTTACCTTGGCCTTCTTCGCCGCCATGTAGAAGTCGATGGCACCGTAGAGATTGCCATGATCCGTGACCGCCACGGCGGGCATTCCCAGCTTGCTGGTGCGCTTCACGAGGTCATCCAGACGCACCGCTCCATCGAGAAGCGAATACTCTGAGTGCAGGTGAAGATGAACGAAGGAGTCAGCCATGGGGCGGCCCAGAATAGGCGGCTACCGGGCCGGGGCAAGGC
>CANHTV010000117.1 GCA_947463285.1 Verrucomicrobiaceae bacterium
ATAAGACTTATTGGTGGAGCCACAAAGGCTATAATGCAGCCGCCAGAGGTTTTTCGGATGACGACATGCATGTCAAAGTAGGCTGGTCCTACGGTTGGAGAACAGCCAGCGGCTCCATCAATGCAGCCCTCAGAAAGGTCAATCCGTATGACTACCCTGTTGATCGTGGTTATGTTTACGGATTTAACCGCTAAACCATCGCGCAAGTGACTGCATCAAGCCTGAAACTCACCTTCTTTTTACCACTAGCTTTTTGTTTGGGCCTTTGGGCTGGGCCACACCTGCTTACGACACCCGTTCAAAGCCCGACAGCTTCCATTAAGGATAAGTCCACAAAATCCGAAACTGCCGTCAAGATCAAAGCCCCAGGAGAGCCAAATCTATCCCAAAACAACTCAAGTTTGGAAAGCACCCCCGCTGAGATACTGCTCCAGGTTTTGGAAAACCCAGACCGACATGCTCGAGAGCGCGAGCTTGAAACCCTGGGCAGCTCACATTTCCGCCATCAGTCAGACTGGGAAAAACGGCTAACGGAAATCACAGATCAGGTTGACCGTACATCATACCTAAAAGGTATTATTTTGGAGTGGTCAAAATCTGACCCACTGTCCGCGCTCAATTATCTCACCAATGCCTCACTCGGCACTCGCATCCAACTCGTGCCTGTAGCCGTGTCGGAGTGGGCTAAACGTGACCCCAAAACCGCTGAAAAGTGGGTCACCAGTTCCAGCTTCGGAGAGGTTCGCACCCAAGCCACCGAGTCACTCTACCGAGCATGGGCACTCCTCTCACCAGAAGCAGCAGCACAAAACAGCCTCTCGTTCTCTGATGTTAGCCTGAGAGAGCGAGCACTCTCAGGTGTCTTACAAGAGTGGAGCGCCAACGACCTACCTGCCGTAGCAGCCTTTACAGCTACCATAAAAGAAGGCTCCTTGCGTAGCGTAGCTCTCCGCGCAGTCGCAGAAGAAATGGCACGCAGAAATCCCCTCGAGGCCATTCGCTGGGCCAACGCGGAGTTATCTACATCAAACTCAAACACAGGTGCTATCGTCTCTACCGTTGCGTCCATCGCAGGCATGGAACAGCCGTCTGCTATCTTGGAATGGCTCGTCAACCTTCCCCAAACAGCCGATACAGCCTCCGCCATCGCTGGCGTCTCCAGCTATCGGGCAGAGGCAGATCCTTCATTTGCCGAGCAAGGATACCTCAAACTACCTGCCCACGCCCAGGAAATCGCCGCAGCATCGATAGCCGGGACTTTAGGGGCTACTAATCCTTTACGTGGCCAAGAGTGGCTCCGGCAGCAGTCCACCCCCATGCAGTCAGTTTTGACCGAAGAATTTACCCGTGGCTGGGCATCCACCCACCAGGAAGCCGCACAGAGATGGGTACAAACCCTAGCTCCCGGCCCCAACCGAGCTGCCGCGGAGCGCGGCTTAAAGAATTCATTGCCGATTGATTAAGAAAATGGCGGCCAGAGAAGCCGAAAATAGGCATTTGCTAAAAATGACCTAAAAGCGACATTTTGTTCTAATGACCGGGACATGAACCCGTTTTAGAATGTTGGAATCCCTTCCTCAAAATCAACCCCCACCCATGAAAACCACCCAAACTCTGCTAGCTGGCCTCTTTGCCGCTGGTCTCTGTGTTGGCTCCGCCTACGCGGAAGCTCGCACTTGGACTGATGTACAAGGCCGCCAAGTCAACGCCAACTTCGTTCGTATCGAAGGTGAAAACATTGTCCTCCAGACTGCGGACGGTGCTTTGCATCAGTTCCCACTGACACGTCTGTCAGCCGAGGATCAGGCTATCGCTAAAGCTGCAAAGCCTGCTGAGACCGCTCCTGCAATGGAGAGTGCTCCCTCTATGTTGGCTAATGCCACCGTTGCTCAAGCAGCCGCCAAGGTGGACCAGCTGGTCGCCAGCGGCCTGATTAAAGCCAATCCTGAGCGCGCCAAAGCCGGCAAACCACCGATCAGCAAATACAACCCGATGGCCAACGACGAGCAATTTGTCCGTCGTGTTTATTTGGACATTGCAGGCCGAATCCCAAACTTTGATGAAGCCAGCACCTTCATTAAAAACAGTGACCCAGCAAAGCGTGCGCAACTCATCGACATGCTTTTGGACTCAGAGGGCTACAAAACGCATCTCTACAATTACTTCGCCGAAATGCTTCGAGTGAAGACAGATTTCGAAACCGACAATGTGCGTGGCACTCCATACATTGGCTGGTTGAAAGAGCAGATCGCCAAAAACCGTCCATGGAATGAAATGGTTTATGACATGACCACTGCCACAGGCAAAATGTGGGACAAAAAACCAGATGGCACCTATAACGGCGCTGCTGGCTACCTCCTTCGTGATGCAGGCATGCCCTTGGACAACCTCGCCAACACACTGACGGTCTTCCTTGGAACCGACGTGGCATGTGCCCAATGTCATGACCATCCATTTGCCGACTGGACTCAAATGCAGTTTTACGAAATGGCTTCTTTCTTCGGAGCCACAACGACTCGCCTCGGAGCCAAAGATCTTGGCGGAACTGACCCCATGTCCAAGCTGATGGCTGGTATTGAGCCCATGATTGAAAAGTCAGGCCAAGACATTCGCCGTCTTCGCAATGGCATCCAAAACTACATTCGTGCCAATCAGGTCGCCGTTAAAGACCGCGATATGAATGGCACCAAACTGCCACACGATTATAAGTACAAAGACGGCAAGCCTGGTGATCCCGTTGCTCCGAAATTTGTGACGTGGTCAGCCGCAGATAAAAACAACCCTGCCTACAAGCAGAGCAAAAAGAACGAAGAAAAGCTTCGTGAATCTTTCAGCAGCTGGATGACTCATCCACAAAATCCTCGCTTTGCGATGACTATCGCCAACCGGATGTGGAAACGCGCTTTTGGCGCAGGTGTTAATGAACCTGTCACCAACATTGACGATCCAGATCAGTCCTCAAACCCCGAACTACTAAAGCACCTCGCTAACGAAATGGTTCGCGTGAAGTTCGACCTCAAGCAGTTCATGCGCATTGTTTACAACACACGCGCATATCAATCTGAAGCGACCACGGAGAAGATCGCGATGGGTGAAAAGTATTACTTCCAAGGCCCAATGCTCCGCCGCATGACGGCTGAACAAGCTTGGGACAGCTACATGACACTCGTGCTCGGTCAGCCAGACACTTACAAGGCCCCGCTTCAAGATTTGTATGCCAAGTCCATCGACCTCAACCTTGAAACCGTTGACCCTCAGACCGTTCTCATCAAATACGACGCCTATCGCAAGATTCAGCAGAAGGAAAATGCATTGATGGGTGGTGGCCTCGAAATGGCTGGTGGCGACATGATGATGGAAGACAAACCTTCCCGTTCTACTAAAAAACAGGAAGTGGCCGAAACGACAGATGGCCCCGGCAAAGTTCTCAGCTATGAAGGTCTCCAACTTCTTCGCGCATCTGAAATAGCTCAGCCAGCAAGACCCGGCCACTTCCTCATCGACTTCGGCCAGTCGCCACGCAACCTGATCGATGGCAGCACCTCGATCGGCAACGTGCCACAGGTTTTGACCATCATGAACGGTAAAGCACAGAAGATGCTGACCAGCCCTGATTCACTCATTTTCCGCAACATGGAAAAAGTGCGTGATCCTTCTGAAAAAGTTGAGCGCATGTTCCTGACCATCATGAACCGCAAGCCAACCATGAATGAAAAAGAAATCGCCAAGCGCACTTTGGGCGCTGGTGAAGATGGCTACGCCAACATGATCTGGGCTCTCATCAACACCCGCGAATTCATGTTTGTTCAATAATCACAGAAAACTGCAAACCCCATATTTCGATCTAACTATCTATGAAATCTGATCTACTCCGCCTGAACGACGCCAACCGTCGTGACTTCATGCTCCGCACTGCCAAATCAGTGTTGGGTGTCTCATTACTCCCTGGGATCTCCGCAAAAATGGCAGCTGCAGAAGGCGCTTCTGTCTCAGGCCCCGGCACTCCTGGATTCGGAAAAGCTAAACACGTCATCTATCTCTGGATGGCTGGTGGCATGACCCACATTGACACCTTCGATCCAAAGACCGGTGCCACCAAAGGCTTCTCTGACCCCATCAAGGCCAAGGCTGACAGCATCGACTATCTCGGCGGCTATCTACCAAAGTTGGCTGAGAACGCCAGTAAGCTGACGCTCATTCGCTCCATGTCTTCCAAAACAGGCGTTCATGAGTCCGGCACTTACATCATGAAAACCGGCTACGAGCCACGTGGAACGATCGTGCATCCAGCCATGGGTGTCTGGGCCTCCCACTTCTTGGGTCGTATCAAAGACGTGACCCTGCCAGACAGCGTGATCGTGAACAGCGGCAGCTCCTACCCTGGTGCTGGGTTCTTCCCACCTGCCATGTCCCCAATCCCGATTTCCAATCCAGAAACCGGCCTCCAAAACATCCAGCCGACGACGACTGACAACCAGTTCACCAAGCGCATATCTTTGATGAACGAGTTCGACAGTTCCTTCCGCAAGAAGTTCCAAAGCGAAGATGTGAAAGCCTACTCGGAATTCTATGACGAGACACTCAAGCTGATGAAGAGCGAAGACCTTAAGGCCTTCGATCTCAGTGCGGAGTCTCCTGATACCCGTGAAAAATACGGTCGTAACAACTTCGGTCAAGGCTGCTTGCTTGCTCGCCGCCTTGTCGAAAGCGGTGTTCGTTTCGTCGAAGTTCAAATGGGTGGCTGGGACATGCACAACACCATCGACAACGCGATGACCAACAATGGTAACACGCTCGACACTGCCTTCTCGGCACTGCTGCTCGATCTTGAAGCCAAAGGCCTGCTTGAATCCACCATGGTTGTTCTTGGCTCTGAATTCGGACGCACTCCAGATGTGAATGAAAATGATGGCCGCGACCACTATCCGCTGTCTTACACAACCGTTCTTGCGGGTGCCGGTGCCAAGCGTGGTTACACTTATGGTGCTTCAGACAAAGAAGGCCGCCGTCCTGCCGACAAGCAGGCCAGCCCACAAGACTTCCTTGCAACAGTCGGTCATGCCATGGGCTTGCCGGTTGACGAAGTCGTCATGTCACCCTCGAACCGTCCCTTCACTGTGGCTGACAAGGGTACGCCATTGCTTGAAGTATTCGCTTAACTAACACTCACCTTGAAAGGTGAGTCAAAACAAAGCCCCCAACCTCTTGATGAGATTGGGGGCTTTTTATTCTCTGGTTGGTGAATTTTAACGCATGGTTTCCAGGCGTTTTTTGAGCAAGTCTTTTTGGCTGGCCCCTCCTAGTTTGGCCTGAGTTTCGTCGATCCATTTCTGCTCCAAAGCTGGTCCAACTTTGCGGACATGGGATGAAGATGGCGCAGATTCGCGGCACCCACTTTGTACCCCTCGGCACGCAGGCGATTCACGCTTTCCTTGATCGGGCCGTAAGTGCTGCCCCAACCAACCAGTAGAATGTCGCCTTCCTGATCACCGTAGATTTCTGGCAGAGGCAGTTTGTTGCTTAGCGCCACTAGCTTGTTGCGACGCTTTTTGGTCATCTTCTGGTGCATCTTGGGATTGCCGCTGAGATGCCCGTGCTCATCATGCTCCAAGCCTGTCACGTGTGGGTATTTCCCAGATACCTTGGTGCCCGGCGGGCATGGCGCGTGACTTGAACCAGAGGGTAGGGCTTGAAGTCATCACCACGATCAGAGAGATCCAGCGAAGGCTCGACTCAGTGTTTGTCGAGATCGGGTTCTGTGAAAGCCTTGATGCGACTGCTGAGGGCCTGATCGCTGAGAATAACGACTGGGCATGAATAATCACGGGCCAGTTTGCCCGCTTCGAGCACGATGTAGAAACAGTCTTCCTACTGCGGCTAGTTCATCCTCAGCTGGACATAGATACCACCATATCTTGGCAACTCTGTGCGGAGCGTTTCCATGATGCTGGACCATGGCGTGATGGGGTGGGCTGAACCATAGCGCACACCGGCTGCGATGAGCCCCATGCTCATGATGGTCTTGCCGTCCGTGCTGATGCGGCGGGAATCTTTAGGCTCACCTTCTTCAAAGTTGAAGGTGGTGATGTCGCCTACGGGATAGGCAAAACCGTCATCGAATGCTAGAAACGCATTTTGAAGAACGCCTTCGTCCTTTTGTCAAACTGACGGCTCTGAATGCCAACGATCTTTTCCTTAACAAGCTGGAAGACGGCGCATTGAAGACCCAGCACAAAAATGTTTTACCGCGATCACGCGCACTGCCGCCGATGGCCTCGACGGTGGCAGCTGTGAATGGAATACCAATGTGGTGGATACCGCGCTCGTGCTTGAGCTCGGGGACTTCGCCACTGTCATAAAAGCAGATACCTCCCTCGCGAAGTATGCTGAGATGAGCATCGTAGCTCTGCTGATAAAAGGCCACGAGAACATCACGCTCATCACCTGCATCCAGTACCTCACCGGAACCGAGATGCAGTTGGAAAATAGAGGGGCCACCGCTGATGGTCGATGGTATGGTCATCTAGGTCACCACATCCTGCTGAGTCCGGCCCGCGAGACGGGCCAACATGCCGCCAATGGACTAGATGCCTTCTTGACAGTTGCCGGCCAGACAAATGACCGCGTTACGAAGTGTCTTGGAGGAAGACGCCGAGGGAGCTGTGGCTGTGAACATATTTTGGTTGGAGGATGGCTAGTACGAGAGGTTGGTAACGTTTTAGCCTTTGCGAATGCTGCGACACAGCAGCTCCTACACGTCAATCTGGCTCTGATGCCTATCTGATAATTTTCATGATGAGGCTGGCTGCTTTTTGATCGTATATTGCGATGACGCGCTCAATCACGAGATCGCTGTTCATCAAAAAACGCACTTAATACTCACATCATGAAAACAATCCTCTCCCTCATACTCTTGTCATTTTGTGTCACCGGTATTGCCATGGCAGGCCCGGTAAATACGACCTGCCCCATGAGTGGCAAGACTGTCAAAGAAGGTGTCACCTCGCAGTATAACGGCAAGACAGTTGGCTTCTGCTGCGCGAACTGCAAAGCCAAGTTTGACTCGAATCCCGACAAGTTCGGCAAGAAGTTTAAATGAGCCTCTTGGCTTAACCGGATAAGATTGCAGAAAGGCGGAGTTGGCTGACCAACTCCGCCTCATTTATGCGTTCATGGTTCTCTCCTCAGTCTCTTTGCCATGAAATGCCTCCTCATTCTGTCCTCATTGCTCTCTTTGCTTTCAGCCCAGGCGGCAAACTGGCCCATGTGGCGTGGCCCCAATGGTGATGGCACGACCAGCGAGACCGGCCTGCCGGAAAAATGGAGCCAAACGGAGAATGTCGTCTGGAAAGTAGAGCTACCGGATCGTGGTAATTCCACACCTGTTGTTTGGGGCGACAAGGTCTTCATCACTCAAGCCGTCGAAAAGATCGGCAAGCGCCTGCTGCTATGCTTTGACCGCAAGAGTGGCAAACAGCTTTGGGAAGCAGGCACCACCTACAAAGAGCCCGAGCTCACCCACGCCACCAACCCATATTGCGCCGCCTCTCCAGCTACGAATGGTGAACGAATCGTCGTCTTCTATGCCAGCGCTGGCGTCTTTTGCTATGACCTAAATGGCCAGGAACTCTGGAAGCGAACGGATCTCGGCAAGCAGCACCACATCTGGGGAAATGGCACCTCACCCGTGATCGTTGGCGAGCGCGTCTTTCTCAATTTCGGCCCCGGCGCGAAGACAACCCTCTACGCCTTCGATCTGAAAACTGGCAAAACACTCTGGCAGCATGATGAACCCGGCGGTGACAGTGGTGAGTCAGGCAACAAAAACTGGCTTGGTTCCTGGGCCGACCCTATCTTTCGCAAGGTTGGCAACCGCGACGAACTCATCATCAGCTATCCCGGACGCGTCGCCGCCTTCGACTCGGCAGCGGGCAAGCAGCTCTGGACCTGCGATGGCTTGAACAATCTCGTCTATAACTCTCCGCTCATGACTCCAGACTACGTCGTCATCGCTTTTGGCGGCTACGGCGGCAAAGGCGTCGCCATCAAAGCGGGTGGTAGCGGCGATGTGACTGAAAAGCGTCTCTGGCATCTGCCAAAAGTCAGCCAACGCATTGGCAGCGGCGTCATCCATGAAGGCCACCACTATATCCTCAGCGATGGCGGGATCGCCGAGTGTCGCAACCTCGAAACGGGTGAACTCGTTTACACCGAGCGCCTCAAAGGGCCAGGTCCTACTGGCCACAACTGGTCCTCGCTCGTCCTCAGCGCTGATGGCAAATGCTATGCGGCGAATCAGGGCGGCGACTGCTTTGTCTTCAAAGCCAGCCCCACCTTTGAGTTGATGTCGACAAACTCTCTTGGCGAAAAAATCATTGGCTCCATCGCCGTCAGTGACCGCCAGCTTTTCATCCGCGGACACAAGCACCTCTGGTGCATCGGCCAGTAAACGGATCATTTTTTCATCCCATGCTCACTGAACATTCACGACATCGCGACTTCCCTTCGCTTTCTGGCATCACGTATCTGAACACGGCAGCTGAAAGCATTCCGCCGCTGGCTGTGAAGGAAGCACTGGAGGCTTACTGGACGGACAAGTCACGCGGAATGCGCGGACGTGATGGTCACTTCGCCGCTGTGGAGCACTGCCGAGAAATAAGCGCCAAAATGCTCGGACTTTCTACAGAGGAGGTATCCTTCTGCTCGTGCAGTTCAGAGGCTTATAATCTGCTGGCTTCAGCCTTGAATCTCAGCGCTCACGATGAAGTGATCGTCACTGATCTCGATTTCCCAGCCGGGGCCACGCCTTGGCTGCGGGCGGTTCAGCCTCCGCAGGTTCGGCTTTGGAAAGCTGTCGATGGCGAACTGGACAACACCGATTTAAAACCGCTGCTTAATGAACGCACCAAGCTCGTTCAAGTCTCGCTCGTCAGTTTCTACAACGGCCATCGCATCGACTGGCAGCCCCTGCGTGACATGGTGCGCCAGTGTGCGCCTAACGCACTCATCTCCGTGGACATCACCCAGGCAATGGGACGTGTAGTGCTCGACTGCAACGATGCAGACATCCTCATCAGCAGCACGCATAAGTGGACGCTCGGTGTTCATGGCGGCTGTATCATCGGTATCCCCAGGAAAAATGCAGAGCGTCTCACGACTCACGCTGGCGGCTGGTATCATCTGGCGAACGCTTTTGATGCTGATCGCTTCGAGCGTGCTGTCACGAAAACCGGAGCCCTCAGTTTTTCGGTCGGGATGCCAAATTTTGCGGCCCTCTATGCCCTGAATGCCGCCTTACGATACGTGGA
>CANHTV010000118.1 GCA_947463285.1 Verrucomicrobiaceae bacterium
CAACAGCCTGCCGATTCGTGAGATGAATCTGGCCACTCAAGCAAGCAGTACCGCTGTCGAGTTTTACGCCAATCGTGGAGCGAACGGAATCGACGGCATTGTCTCCACCTGGCTGGGGGTTTCTGCCAGCACGCTCAATGCCTGGCTCATCATCGGTGATCTCAGCGCTCTGTATGATCTCGCCGCTCCATGGATCCTGGCCCAGCTGCCGCGTGGCAATCGTCGGCTCGTGGTCATCAACAACGGTGGCGGTAAAATTTTCTCCCGAGTCGCCAGCTTGAGATCGCTGCCGGACGAGGCGCGTCAGGTCATCGAAAATCGGCATCACATCTGCTTCAAACCCTGGGCTGAGATGTGGGGCATGAACTACGTGCAGGCCACTTCACCCGAGCATCTCCGAGACCTGCCAGACGGCCCCGTATTGATCGAAGTCATCCCCGAAGCCAGTCAGACCGAGGCATTTTATGCCTCTATGGCTTGAGTCTCTGCCCGAGGCCCGGCGTCTTTGCACTGGAAAACCCCGCCGGATGCAGCGATGAAACCTTTCTATGATCGGACGCTACCGAACACTCATCCTCCTCACGCTCCTGACGTCCGCCCAGGCGCAGACACCCGCCACAAAACCAGCTGCGGCTGAAAAGCCTGAATCCGCCGCCACGCAGGAAGCCAAAGCTCTTGAGGCCCGGCTTCCAGCGCCAGTCATCAGCAGCAAAGAAACCTTCGAAGTCACCCCAGCACAAAAGCAGCGACTGGAAAAACTCCTTCCGGAAACCTTTCGCCGCCTGACGCAACGGGAGCCGCTGCATCTGCTGGCGCTCGGCGCTGAAGACATGGTGGCCATGTGGACTGAAGATGGCAAAGTACGCGTGGAGGATTCATTCCCGGCCATCTTTGCCAAACAACTGGCCACCCAGTTTTACTACACCGCAGGCGTGAGTTTGGCAGATCGTCCGCAAGTGACCTCTGAGGCCAATCCCGGCATCACCCTGCGCTTCATTTCCCGCCCAGAAGCCAGTGTCCTAGATGCTGCGTCCGTCCTCGCATCTACCGCGCGTCAGGCACCGGTCAATCTCGTCATGCTTTGCTACGGCCAAGCTGAAGCTGAATCCGGGATGTGTTCGGTGGCTTTTGCCCAGGCCGTGCGTCGTGGCATTGAGGCTGCCGCAGAAATCGGTGCCGAGGTCATCCTCTGTGCCCCTTGGTTGCCCGTGGCGGAAAAAGCCGAATTTGTCCTGGGCACCGCCCGCCCGCTGTCTGATCGACTTCGCGATCTCGCTGACGATGAAGGCGTGATGTTCGCCGATCTAGGTGATCTTTCCCGTGTACTTGCCTTATCTCCCGAGTCCGACCAAGCAGACGTCGGATTGGTCTTTGAACGCTTCGCGACCCTCTATCGAGGTTATTTTCATCTAGGCGCTGATGGTCGGTTTCAGCCAAGAAAGTCCCTGCATCAGCGCCTCGGCACCGTAGCTTTTCAAGAGCTGCTGAATGGCCCCAACAAGCTGCCTTGGACTCTCGCGGATGTCACACCACTCTGGCAAAAAGATGGAACTGAGCTTTCTGTCGATGTCACCGTCGTCAACGAAAGTGCTCAGCGTCTGGATCTGACGGTCTTGCCGCTGATTGCCAAGGATTGGAAGCCACTGGAAGTCAATCCTCAGGTCTCCCTGCCTGCGAGCGGACAAAAAACGCTCACGCTGAAATACGCCCGAGCAAGCAAGGCCACACTCGCCCAGGAAGAAAGCGAAGTCCGACTGCCGCTGCTGATGCTCTCCGCCAAACAGGCTCACGTCGAAACCCTCAGCGCGCCCGTGCAACCCCTGTCAATTCTTTGGACAAAAGAGACCTTCTTCAATCAGGAAAAGAACTTCACCCCCATCTGTCAGATCCAAAACAACAGCCGCAGCAGCATCCGCGGCACTTGGGAGGCCAGCTTTTCAGGCAAAACCCTGCAAGGGCGCTTCGATCTCGTCGCCGGTGCCACCCATCCTCTGGATTTGAGCTTTGAGCTTCCCACTGAAAGCATCGCTAACGCACCATTGAATCTGACCGTGAAGACTGATGCCTTCAGCCTGCAAAGCGGGCTCGCCGTGACTCTCAGCCCCAATCTTGGCCTCAGCCAGCCCGTGCCAATGAAAAGCGAGCCCAATACGGTCGGCCAAGTTTCCCTGAGAAACGAAGCGGACGCGAGTCATCTCAAACTCATCTGCGAAGTTCAGGGGCCAGATTTGCTCGTCGATACGGCCACCTCAGGTACTCCGAGTTGGCAGCTGGAGTTGAATCTCGATGCCCGCAGCTACGGCAAGCGGTTGGAACCTGGCAGCACCGCCACACTTCGTGCCACAGGCAGTCATGTCTCAGGTCCAGGTAAAACGCATCCCATCAGCGCCTGGGCTTTTGGCACGGGTTATGCAGCAGCATTCAGTGCCAAGGAAATCACCGCCACTCTCGCCTCCCCCGGCAACAACTCACACCAGCTCACGCTCACACTGCCGCGCACCTATCTCTACCTCCACGAATGGGCGCTGGACAATGGCAACAGCCAGCTAGGCCTCAACGTACGCCTGACACTGAACACCAGTCAGGGCTACAAAACCTGGACCCTCCATCCCACCAGCAAAGCCGCCGAAAGCATTGAGGCCCTCAGCGTGCTGGAACTCACCACCGCTCCGACCACCCGCATGACGGTGGATTTGCATTAAGAGCTGACTTTCAATTTTTGTTCGTTGGGTGCATCACGACACCGTGTAGCAGTGGCGGCAACACCAGCATGAACATAGGAACGCAGCCATGCTGCGGACCGAGCACGGCAGGAAGCCAAGCGAAAAGAGGCGTCTCAACGCCACGCAGGAGAAGGAGGTTTGCAGACTCATCACCAACAACCTGCCCGAGCAGTTAAAGCTGCCTTTTGCTCTCTGGACACGCAAGGCGGTGGCCGAGCTGCTGGAGTAGCAGTTTGGCCTCAAGCTGCCGGGGCGCACCATGGGCCCGTATCTCAAGTGCAGGGAATTTGCACCGCAGACACCTATCAAGAAGGCCTATGAGCAGAACCCCAAAAAGGTGAAGGTGTTGCTGAAGCAGGAGTATCCACAGATCGCGGCAGCAGCCAAAGCCGAGGGAGCCAGCCATAGGCTGCCCGCAGGGCGAACGAAGTGAGGCAAATTTACCAGGGCGACCAGACTGGGGTCACCAATCAGCCCAACGCCCCCAAGTTTTTGCGCCGCGCGGAGAGAAACCGTGATCAAGCAGATGTCCACCAGCAAAGTCAGGTCCTTCATTGCCTAGGAGTTCGCAGTCATGGAGAAATTGAAAATGGTCTGGCAGTCATATTTTATCGTGGCGATCAGAACTACAACAATTCGACTGTGATTCTCTTCGATGGAGATACACGGCCTGCCACTTTCTAAAGAAGCCATTCATCTCACCTCACTACCCACGTCTTAGCCCTATAATCTCTCAAGGCCTATAAACCCGCAGCACGACGGACGTCAGCGAGCTGCTTGAGAAAGCGCGCTCGCTCACCACTGGCGTCGTTGCCTTTGCTTTTTTCAGCCAAAGCCTGAATGACTTGATGATTCAGGCTGGGGCTCTGATGATCTCCTCTTAGCAACATGCCGAGACCGACAACTGCGGCCTCAAAGAGATATTCTTCTCTGGCTGTCTCCCATTTGGCCCCACGGTCCAGGACATTGAGCTTTGACCCATCAAAAGGCCCGACGGTCTGGGTGGTGAAGCGCCCTTTATCCAGAGTTACTGTCGCGATCTGTTTACCAGAAGGCAGAGTGTCTTCACTGACGGGTTGGAACTCATACCAGACGGTCTGCATACCTGCACTGCGCAGTTCGGCAGCAGGCAGATGACGCTCACTCAGTCGGCGGAATTCGCGGACGTAACGGCGATCAAAACTGACAGAAAGCGGATATGACTGCGCAGTCGTCGCTGCGGGCTGATCCACAGGCAGCTGAACCGTGACGCGAAGCAAACGCGTGGCTTGATTCCACGGGCAAGAGACGGTCTCGGCCTTCCATGAGTGGATGTAGATCTCTGGAGCCCGGACTTTGACATCCGTCTTGATTTCTGGAACAACGGTGACGGGCGCTTGTGAGGCAAAGTTTTGATCACGGTTGGTTTTTACTGGCGCGGGTCTGAACTGCGCTGGATTAAGAGCAAACTGATCCACCTCCTGACTGCTGGTGCTGACAAAAACGATGTCTTTGCTCGGACGAACAACGGCCACAGGTGTCTGCACGACTGGCGCTGGTCCGACCACGACGCGAGCTTCCTGCTTTGGAGCCGCCTGAACGATCTTGGGAGCCTCTGGGGCTTTTGGATTTTCGATTTTAGGCGCGGCTTGGACCGTAACCTTGGCGGGCGCTACCTTCTCCGGAGGCACAGCAACGCTCACCAATTGAGTGCTTGGTTTCAAGGCTGGCAACACGTCTTTATTTATCGTGACAGGCTGTGCTGGAATGTCCGGCTGGATGACAACAATGGGCGCAGGCTTGTGAGCCTGGAGTCCGGCCCAATAAGCAGCGCCGGTCACGGTCAACAAAGCCGCAGCTTTCATCAAGGCACCCAGTATCGGCCAGCCAGAGGCCTGTTTTTTCACCATCGCGCGCGGCATCATCGGCGTTACCCGACGTGGTAAGTTCGCTGGATGCAGCACTGCGTGACGTTGTTCTGGTTTTAAACGGTCATTTAAAAGCGGTGCATGCTGCCTCAAGGCATCCGTGACAGCCTCGATCTGCTCCAGTTCGGTAAGCGCCGCAGGGCAGTTTGCCAGCAGCTCATGGATCTCGCCGGCCTGCTGGGGATTGAGCTCGCCGAGGGTATAGGCGGTGAGTTCGGAGGTGTCTCTGGCTGGACTGGTCATAGAAGTAAGGTGCGGTGATTAAATGGTATGTGGGGCGAGCTCGCGATTCAGCAGTTCCCGAAGTTTCTTGATCGCCATGTGCATGATGAAGCCGACATTGCCAATGCTGAGGCCTGTGATGTCAGCGATCTGCTGGTAGGAGCAGTCATGCATGAATTTGAGGCGAATGATCTCCTTTTGATTGGGGCGGAGATTTTCCACAAGATCCCAGATACGCTCGTAAAGCTCACTGGAGACGGCGTTTTCACTAGGATCTGGATCATGACTGACAGCAAGACCGAGAGCGTCTTCATTGCCGAGATCAAGGCGCTGATCCTTGCGCAGCACATCCAGAGCGCGGTTTCGGCAGACGGTAAAAAGCCAGGCTTTGAGATTGTCACGGACCTTTTCAGGATCAGTGAGGTAGAGCTTGAGCATGGCGTCCTGCACCACTTCACGCGCCCGTTCGACGTCGCCATAAAGGACACCGGACGTGTAGGCGATGAGGCTGCTCTCATGCTGATCCAGAGCACGCCTGACGAGGAGGGTGGCTTCATCTGGATGGGGCTGGAGAGACATGGTGACACGGTGCGCCTCCTGAAACGCACCTGGCTCAAGTTTATTAGAGACGAAGGCTTAATCGACAGCGACCTTGATAACGACCTTAAACACCTGCTCCTCCTTTTCCCACTGCACACAAGGAGCATGCGCATCTTCGGGGTAAAGAATGGCCATATGCCCCGGCTGCATGTGCAGCTCGGTCACTTCAGGAATCAACTTCCACAGTGCAGCGTCTTTTTCCGCTGTGTATTCCCGGGTCTGCTCTAGCATGCTACCGAGAGGTGCCCACAGAATGGTCTCGCGACCACTGTAGATGAACTGAATGTCGATGTACTTCCGGTGCGCCTCAAACAAGGCTTTTTCCAGAGGCTTGGTGGCGTAAGTCTGGACAAGAGCAAAAGCGTTGTCGCCATCAATGTCATGCCGTCCCATGGCCTGGGTGCCATCCACCGAGCGAAGGAAAGCGAAGGCCCCAGCAAAACGTGGTGACAAAGCTTCATAGCGGGCGGCATTGGCGAGGGTGTCTTGGATCATGGCGGTGGTGAGATGGAGACGTATCTAGTCAGAACTTCTCGCTAAAAGCTACTACGACTTCAGCCCAGTTCGCGCAGAGGCAGCGTCAGGAGGTCATTCGGCCCAGTTCAGCCACCATTTCCGTGGCACCTTGAAGAAAGGTCTCCAGCAGAGGCGTCGGTTTTCCCTGCCACATGGCGGCGTAGGTCAGCTCGGGAAAATCAGCCAGGGGCAGCTTTCTCGTTCCCGTGGGAGGCTCGACTCCAGGCTGATCTATGCCCCCCAAAAGCTCTGCGCTGCATATTCAGCCACCAGCTCCATGGAGGCCAATTCCAGGGTCGGATCACACTCGATCTTCCGTTTTTGTAGCTCCTATTGAAAATTCCGACACATCGCATCCATGGCCTCCACTCAGATCAGGGGCTCATCAATGCGATCATCGGCGAGCAGACGTGTTTCTAACTCGTTCTGCCAGCCTGACAGGCGAGCAAAGTAGATCTGGGCAAACCGCAGGCGCAGGGCCTTCAGCAGGCGCGGCAGATAGCTGTGCAGGATCGCCGCCGGAGCACCGATCCGCAGCCGGACTTCCCAGCCGCCACGAAGACGATCTGCCAGATTGGGTAGGCCATAGACAAAGGGCTCGATGAAAGCAAAAAGCTCGCGCCCTTCTGTCGTCAGCTCAAAAGGACGACGCTGAAAGAGCGTCACGACCAAAGTATCCTCCAGCTGAATAATCTGCGCACTGATCGCTGGCTGCTGAATCCCATAAGGCACATGCCGAGCTGCCGCACTCACGCCCTGATGCTTGGCGACATAATACATGAGTTCCAGAGGATGGAATGTTCCTGAGGAGAGGCAGAAGTCACCGACTCCACCGTCAAAGTCTAGCGGTAAGGTGCGTTTATGGGTTCATGCGTCACATCCTCCTCTGCCTCAGTTTGATCATCAGCGCCCAAGCAGCGCCCCAGGAAATCAGCGATGCGGCGGCGCTCAACTCTGCGCTTCGAGACCTCAAACCCGGCACCGTTTTGAAACTCGCTCCCGGCGAATACCCAGGCGGTCATCACATCACTGGCATCGACGACCTCACGCTGGAAGCTCTCGATCCCAAGCAGCCTCCGCATTTTAAAGGCGATAGAACTGCCTTCCAATTCTCCCGATGCCACCGTCTCACTCTCCGCTATCTGAAAATCAGCGACCAAAGCACGAACGGCATCAACCTCGACGACGGAGGTCAGAGAACGAATCCGGTAAAAGGCATCACGCTTGATCATCTCGACATCAGCGACATCGGCCCCAAAGGCAATCATGACGCCATCAAGTGCAGCGGCCTCGACGAACTCACCATCCGCGACTGTACCATCACCGGCTGGGGTGGTCAGGGCATCGACTTCGTTGGCTGTCACAAGTCACGGATCACCGGCTGCCGATTCATCGGCAAACCCGGCTTCACGGCCAGCGCCGCCATCCAGCTCAAAGGTGGCACCAGCGAGGTCACGGTAGAAAAATGTCACTTCAAAAACGCTGGCGAGCGGCCGGTGAATGTCGGCGGCTCCACCGGGCTAGACTTTTTTCGCCCGCCGGATGCCACTTACGAAGGCAAAGACCTCACCGTGCAGGATTGCATCATCGAAGGCAGCCTCTGCGCTGCTGCCTTTGTAGGCGTCGATGGAGCCGTGTTTACTCGCAACACGATCCTTTACCCTGAAAAGTGGATTTTCCGCATCCTACAGGAAACCACAGCGCCCCGTTTCGAGCCCTGTCGTAATGTCGTGATTACGGAAAACCGCATTACCTTTCGCCGCGCCCAGGTGCAGATCGAGATCAACATCGGTGCCAATACTGCCCCGGAGACCTTCACATTTGCCAGGAATCATTGGCTGGCTGAAGACCGTCCTGACCGCTCCAAACCCAGGCTTCCTGCACATGAGTCGGGATCTGTTTTAGGTGGAAAATAGCACCGCAGGCACCTTACTGACCGAGAAAGTTTCGGACCAGTCCTCATAGAAAGTATAAAATGGCAAAAAAACTAAGAAGGTGATCTAGAATTGAATGGATTCACCTAATCACAGATAATTAATGAAGTTAATGCATAATCCACAATGAAAACACCGCTAAACTTATTCGGCTATCTGGCAGCAGCTTTCCTGATCACCGACGCCACTACGGTATCAGCCCAAACCAACATCAAGGGCACCCCCTTTCCTGAGCAGTCTCACAACCGGAGCGCCAGAGGCCAAGAGATTATCGCGGCACTGGGAAATCGCCTCCCGGAAGTGGCCAACTGGTACGATAAAAGTGAACTTGAGCTTCGCAAGATCTGCCAGAACGACCGCACCCTGCGCATGGACAAGCAAGGACGCCTTCATTATGTCTGCGAAGGCCTTTTGCCACTGCAAAATGTGATGGTAGCGAGCACGGCCACAGTCGCTGCCTCTGCCACGACCACCCCAGACATCTCCCAATCATTCCTGCTTCATAGCAAGTCCGGTGCCGCCAAGGTCATCTACTTGGACTTTGATGGTCACACGACTTCTGGCACTTCCTGGAATACTAATTTCACGGGTGGCGCAAACATTGTGACTCCACCCTTCACCAATGACACCACGGTCACCACGGCGTTCACCACCACGGAGCTACAAAACATCGTCTCGATCTGGCAGCGTGTGGCGGAGGACTTCGCCCCCTTTGATGTCGATGTGACGACGCAAGATCCCGGCCTGGAAGCTCTGCGGAAAATCACCACAACAGACACCCAGTTCGGCATCCGCGTGTGCATCGGCGGCAGCAGCACCGACTGGTATGGCGCCGGCGCAGGTGGCGTAGCTTATCTGAATTCGTTCTCCTGGAACACAGACACTCCTTGCTTTGTCTTCACCGAGCAATTGGGCAAAGGCAATGCCAAATACACAGCTGAGGCTGCGAGCCATGAAGCAGGCCACACTTTCAACCTCAGCCATGACGGCGCAGTGGCTCACGATACGGTCGCAGCTATCGGTTATTACGAAGGCCATGCAAACTGGGCACCGATCATGGGTGTAGGGTATTACAAAGAAATCAGCCAATGGAGCAAAGGTGAATACCCCTATGCCAACAACCTCCAGGACGACACCGCCATCATCGCGGGCGTTGTGGGCTATCGCTTGGATCAGCATGGCGACACCATCTCTGGAGCTACGCCTCTGAGCGGCAACAGCATCGCCGCCAGCGGCATCATCGAGCGCCGCACAGACGCGGATCTCTTCTCCTTCACCACGGGAGCTGGCCCTGTCAGCTTCACCGCCACACCATCGGTGCCATCGCCGAATCTGGACATTCAGCTCGCGCTTTATGACGGTCTCGGCAG
>CANHTV010000119.1 GCA_947463285.1 Verrucomicrobiaceae bacterium
ACGGGCTTGATGTCGCCATAGTCGCGGCCATTGGCGAGTTTGATGTAACGAGTATCGGCCTCACGATCATGAGTTGGGTCCCAGGCTTTCCAGCCATAATGCGGCAGGAAGACTTCCAGCCAGGCATGAGAGGCCTCATTTTCATCGCCAGTCTTGCCATTGAAAAAATAGCCGCTGACATAACGCGCTGGGATGCCCTGACTGCGACAGAGGGCGATCATGACATGCGCGTAGTCCTGGCAAACGCCGCGCCTGTCACGCAAGGCAGAGGAGGCATCCGTGTGGACGTGGGTCCAGTCAGGATCGTAAGAAAAGGTGCGATAAACGTGATGACCGATCTTCAACGCATCCGCCCACAGATCCGTGACCTGACCGCCGATGGCGTCCAGCGCCTCACGCCAGATGGCCACGTTTTGCGGCACGAACTTGGACTCGACGACAAAGTCGAAGTAGTTCTCCTCGACACTGCGGTCATTGAGAGACTCCAGACTCAAGCCTGAAGGCACTGGGCCACGCCTGTCTGCGCGGGTTTCCACCTCGGCATAAGACTCGATTTCCAGACGCTGATGCGGCACATGCAGCTCGAAGTGATCGACACGGTTTTGGTAAAAGTCGAAATGCGTTTTGATCTCCGCCGCCGGCTCCACACGGAGATTAAAAGAGACACAGCGCTGCAAGGGATCTGAAATCGGACGCAGACGCACGTCATTGAAGCTCTCCAGAGCCTCCCCTTCATACAAATAGCGCGTGAGATGACGCACGGACAGAAACATTCCCGATGGGGTGGATTCAAAGTAGGCGTCAGACATGGGGGGACTCTCGGGTAGGCAGTGAAAGCGGCACGTCAAGCCCCGCCCGTGAATGGTGGCGATTATTCCGCGATGCTGTGGACTTCACCTTTCTGAAGGCGTGTGATCAGTTTGTCACCCGACTGAACCTGTGCGGCATCCCGGAGGCTGCGACCATCCGTCGTCATGGTGTAGGAAAAGCCACGCGAGAGGATGGAATCAGGCCCCAGATTTCGCAACAAATCAGCGCGTGCCCTGATGCGGTCCTCCAGCCGTATAAGGCGATGCTGCAAGACCTGACGCATGCGTTCCGCACTGCTCTGGACACGATGCCCTGCCTCGGAGATCATGACGCGTGGATGATGCTGGGTGAGAGTCTGATGCTTGTCCGCAATCTCCTCCGAAAGCGCCTGAAGCTGCTCTCGCACGACCTGGGAGAGCGTCGTTTCCGCATCATCGACACGCTGCTCAGCCTGCTGGATCTGCCGCTCTGGCTCATGCGCGAGCGGGCCTTTGGCGATGAGCTCCAGCACATGCTGATGATGATCCAAAACACTGCTGACACGGTTTTCCAAAACCCGCGCCGTGCTGTCAAAGTAGCGCCGCAGTTCAGCCACATCAGGAGCCAGAAGCTCAGCCGCCGCACTGGGCGTCGGGGCGCGCAGATCGGCCACGAAGTCGGCGATCGTGAAGTCGATTTCATGTCCGACGGCCGAGATGATGGGAATGCGCGAGGCATAAATGACGCGGGCCAGGGATTCCTCATTGTAAGCCCACAAATCCTCAATGCTGCCACCGCCACGTCCGATGACGATGGTATCAGGACGCGGCAGGCCAAAATGCTCCGCTTCATTGAGGACTTCGATGGCTCGGATCGTCTCACGCTCCACGCCGACACCCTGCACGCGCACAGGGAAGACCAGCACACGAAGCCAGGGCGCACGACGCCCCAGGATATTCAGCATGTCCTGAATCGCAGCACCCGTCGGCGAGGTCACGAGCACGACCGTGCGTGGGAATTTAGGGATGCCCTGCTTGCCGTCATCATCAAAAAGCCCTTCATCATAGAGCTTTCGCTTCAGCGCCTCAAACCGTGCTTGCAGGCTCCCCTGCCCCTTCATCTGCACTTGTTTAACGACCATCTGATACTGCCCCCGAGGCTCATAGACCGAAATCTCACCATAAATCTGCACCTGAGCTCCATCCGTCAGCCGCACGGCACTGCGCGTGGCCGAGCCACGAAACATCACACAGGAAACCTGAGAGCCCGCATCTTTCAGCGTGAAGTACTGATGGCCGCTGGATTGTAGCCGGTGATTGCTGATTTCCCCCTCGACCCACACGGAGCCGATGCGCCCTTCCAGCACCTCGCGGATCTCGCGGGTGAGCTCAGTGACGGTTAAAACAGTTTCAGGGGTATTCATGAGCCACAGACGTTGGCGCGTTCAGCCCCACCTGCCAGCATGAAGTCGCTTAAAACCTCCCAAAAAAGAAATCCCAAATCGAGCCCGCCATCCCCACCCAGCAACGCCCGACCTCGAGAAAACCTAGGCCCGGCGCTGGTGAAGCCGCCAGGAAAAGCAAAATGATCAGCGCCACATTGAAGAGAAAAATGAGCGCCACAGAGAAGAACTCCCCGTTCGTCTCCAGATCACTCTGATGAATGATCATAGTCTTCAGAGTGTAGCTGATGTGAAACCACCAGGTCAGTCCCAACATGGAGTAAAACAGCCATACCGGACGGAAATGCACAACCACGCTGCCCACTGAAACGGAACACATGTCTTGCAATCCCCAAAACATCCCCACGATACCAAACAAGAGCATCACCAACAGCGAGTAGAATGGCAGCAAATAAGGTGCCAGCGTGATCCAAGTATTGGTCTTGTTGGTTTCCACATACCCGCCCTCAGCAGAGAAATCCCAACCGATGATCTTCCCCCCAAAGGCACGAGCGACGACGTAATGGCTAAGTTCATGGCCTAAAACATACATTCGGACCGGGCGCCAGCCCGCCCAATACGTCGCCCCCCAAGCAATACCCCCGAGCGTAAAAAAAATGAACTGCTCAGAGCGCCAAAAATCCATGCGCGTCATCGCCCGAAACAAAAGCTCCCCTAGGGTGAAAGCCGTGATCAAACCCAGTGGCAGCAGCAAAACAGCCGCGAGCCAGCCTTTTATTTTCTTCACATGCAGCCGCTCCTGCACCACCGGATTACGGCGTACATTCGCAGGCTTAGAGCGCTCCATCTGTTGCACGGCGCGCTCGCGACTGGTCAATCTGTAGGTATTGGCAGACATGGAAAAGGCAGAGTTATTTAGCAGATCTTAACATTTTAACAATATCAGATGTTTATAAGTGCAATACTTTCGGAGTAATTCTCAGTCTGTCACACTATGTGTGCTCAAAATGCCTACTGTCTCACCTTCATGAAGCCTTTCAAAAATGAGACTCTAATTTATGGAGATTCCAATTTTTAAACAATTATGTTTGAATTTCCATAAATAAAGGTATTTTAAATAAACCATGTCCCTACCGAGTTCTGCAAACACCTCCAAGGAGAAACTCATTCTCAGCGCCCCAGGGCCTGTGACGTGTAACATGCTGGATCAATTGGAGACGCGCCGCGCGCAACAAGTGAGTGACAACCCATCGCCTCATCTCTGGGTGCTGGTGTCGATTTTAGGTGACTTGATCATGATCGTGTTTGCTGAGCATCTTGCTTACTGGCTGCGCTTTCACACCTTCATCAGAGACTACGGAAACTGGTCCTTTAATATGGAATTCAGGCAGTACACAGGACACATGACCTTGGGGACCATATCCCTGCTGATGGCCATTGGGTGGCAGGGCATCTATCATCGCAGCATCCTGCTGAGAAACCGCTGGATCGCCTCCAAAATGGCACGTGCCGTATTGCTATGGACACTGGGTTTCCTAGCCTTCTCTCTAGCCCTGCGTCTGGAGCCTGAGATTTCCCGCGTGTATGTGGCGCTGAATGGAGCCTGTGCCTTGTTGCTACTGTTGGGCTGGCGCTATGTTTTTAATCATTTCCTGCACACAAAAAATCGCCTTAAAAGCCTTCAGCAACGCACCCTTTTCGTCGGTTGGAATGATGACGCTCAGAGGCTCTGGAAAACACTTCAAGACGACACGGCGCACGCCTTCGAACTCATCGGCTGGGTGGATGCCTCGGGCTGGCGCGACAACACGCCACCAAAAGAAGACATCCCTTTTGTGGGCTACATCGAAGACATCCAGCGTGTCATTGCCAGGCATCAGGTGGACATGGTCATCGTCGCCGACCTACCACGCCATCAGATGGTGGAGCTCGCCAATCTATGTGAGCGCGAAATGATTCAGTTCAAACTCGCGCCCTCCGTCTTCCGCATCTTCGTCTCAGGACTGTCCTTGGAAACCATCGCCGGGACACCCGTTTTGGGCATCAATCGTCTGCCGCTGGACAGCACGCTCAACGTCATGGCCAAACGCGCTCTGGACATCTTCGGTGCACTGTTTGGTCTCATGATCAGTGCACCCATGGTTTCTCTCTTTGGTTTCTTGGTATGGATGGAGTCCAAGGGCCCCATTTTCTACCGCCAGCGACGCTGGGGCATGAATGGAATCTCCTTTGAGATCATCAAAATCCGCTCCATGAAGCTCAATGCCGAAACGCAGGGTGCCCAATGGTGCGTACAAGATGATCCGCGCCGTCTCCGAGTCGGTGCCTTCATGCGCAAATGGAACATCGACGAAGTGCCGCAGTTTTGGAATGTGCTGAAAGGTGAGATGAGCCTCGTCGGCCCTCGCCCCGAGCGCCCCGAACTCATCGCTGACTTCAAGCACGAAATCCCGCATTACAACGCCCGACACAAAGCCAAGCCGGGCATGACTGGCTGGGCTCAAATCAAAGGCCTACGCGGTGACACCGATCTCTCGGAGCGCATCAAATGTGATCTCTGGTATCTGGAAAACTGGAGCCTGATGCTGGATCTCCAGATCATGTTACTGACTTTCTTCAAAAGAGATAACGCGTACTAAGAAATCATTGATTAAGCGACCTGAAGCACGAGACGAAGTGAATCAAGACGCAGACGGGCGCTGGTAAGGGCTTCAGCCAGGGAGCTCATCTGGGTTTTCATGAATTCGATTTCCTCAGGCCGGACGTGATCATTGATCTGACTTAGATCTTCAAGGCGGTCGATCTCAGATTGGAGCTGTGATTTCATCGCTGCCATGGCGGCCTCAATGAGTTGCTGCATCTGCGCCTCCGCAAGCTTCCGCGCCGAACTGAGCATGGCCGGGAAGAGCTTGCGTTTCACTGCTGGTTTTTCCAGCAGTTTGACGGGATTTCCCTTCTCGATCTTTGCCTGAGCGTAAGTCGCATCTTCACAGCGATCTTTGTTAACGTGATCGACAACGATACGGATCGGGCAGGCAGTGAGAAAGCGATCCACATGCAGGGATGCCGGGGCGATGCACTCGACGATGAAATGTGTCTCCAAAAGAAGACCTTCACTGCCTGCACCACGCCAGATGCCAAAGCTGCTGTTGCCGCTTTCCATACCCGTGAGCAGATCCAGAGCACCGCGCACCATGGGGTGGTCCGAGGTGAGGAAGGTCATGTTTTCTCGGGATAGCGCACGCGTACGGTCAAACGTGACCAGCAGGCCCTCGTCAGGCAGGGCTGGAAATTTATCCGTGGTGAGATGCGCAGGCATGAAGACATAGCTGCGGTTCCCATGCTCCTCGACGTGCAGACCAAAGTGGTCGACGAGCTTGATGAAGAACTCTTCGAAATCGACATCAGCCTCCTGCTGGCGAATGGCTTCGATCACGGTCGCCGCACGCTCTGGCTTGCATGAGTTTAGCTCCAGGAGGCGATCATGACCACGCTCGAGCTTGTCAGAAACCTGCTGGCGCAGTTCCTTGGTTTTCTTGAGGAAGGCGGTAAACTTTTTAGTCTCAAACTTCTCCAACAAAGGGCTGAGGCTCTCGCTCAGACCTTCAGCGATCTCGGTGGCGCCGTGGAGATTTTTCTCGATGGCATTGAGGCCTTCGTGATACCAGCGGGCGAGCACTTCCTCTGCTGTACCTTTTAAATACGGCACGTGAATGTGAATGGTGCTGGTCTGACCGATGCGGTCGAGACGGCCAATGCGCTGCTCCAGCAGTTCCGGGTCTTCCGGCAGATCAAAAAGGACGAGATGATGGGCGAACTGGAAATTGCGCCCCTCGCTACCGATCTCTGAGCAGAGCAGGATGCGCGCGCCTTCTTCATCAGCGAAAAACGCGGCCTGTCGGTCACGCTGCATGAGCGTGAGACCTTCATGGAAAAGCGAGGCGGTGACATTGACCTCACGCAGGAGGCGCTCATGGACTTCCTCGGCCAGCTTGCGGGTGCGGCAGATGAGCAGGACCTTCTCCTCACCGAGTTTCTTTAGCAGCTTGGCCAGCCATTTGACCTTCGTTTCCAGAGGATCTTCACCGGCCTTCAGCGGCTCCAGCAGAGCCTGGCGCTCAGGGAAGCCGGAGAGAGCTGCGCGGGTGTTACGGAACATAACCCGCCCGGTGCCAAACTCATCCAGCAACGCGGCGACGAGCTTTTCCCTTGCGGTTTCATCCCCTGCGTTCATGGCAGCGAGATGCTGCTGAACATGAGCGGATTTTTTGGCGAAAAGTTTTTGATCCGCCGCCGTGAGTGATTTGCCAGAAAGCACGCGATTCACTGCGCTGGCGACTTCTTCATAATGCAGCGACTCCTCGGTGAACTGGGCGAGATTAGCGTAGCGGTTCGCATCCAGCAGGCGCAAGCGGGCAAAGTGGCCCTCGGGCCCGAGCTGCTGAGGCGTGGCCGTGAGCAGTAGCAGACCGGGAATTTTCGCCGTCAGAGTCTCGACCAACGTGTAGGCGGCGCTCGCGCTGCTGCTGCTCCACTCCAGATGATGCGCTTCATCGACAACGAGCAGATCCCAGCCTGCAGCCAAAGCTTGCTCGGCACGTTTGGAGGAACCGGCGAGGAAGCTGGTGCTACAAATGACCAGCTGGCTTTCCAGAAAGGGGTTCACGCCTTCCTCTTCGGTCTCCAGCACATCACAGCGCTCCTCGTCATAGATGGAGAAGGTGAGATGAAATCGGCGATAGAGCTCGACAAACCATTGATGCACCAAGGCATCAGGCACGAGGACAAGCACGCGCTCGGCGCGGCCTGTGAGATGCAGACGATGCAGGATGAGGCTTGCCTCGATGGTCTTGCCCAGGCCCACTTCATCAGCCAGCAGCACACGTGGCACGAGTCGGCTCGCGACCTCGCTGGCGATGTACATTTGATGCGGCAAGAGATCCACACGACCGCCCATGAAACCACGCACGGGAGACTGCCTCAGCTCTGCACGGCGCCTCAGAGCCTCCACGCGGAGGTCAAAGGTGCGCAGATCATCAATCTGCGCGGCCATGAGACGGTCCTCAGGCTTGCTGAAGCTGATGGTGTCTGATAGCTCAGCCTCACTGACCTCACGACCTTCGCCGATGTAAAAGAGCATTCCCTTGCGCTCCTCCACGGACTCAACCTCCAGTGAGCGGCCGTCATGGGTCTTGATGGTGTCACCAGCGATAAAATGCACCCGGCGCAGCGGCGCGGTCTGCATGGCGAACTGGCGGTGTTCACCAGCTGCGGGGAAGAAGATTTCGACGCGGCCAAATTCGGCCTTCATGACTACGCCGAGTCCTAGTTCAGGTTCACTATCGCTTACCCAGCGTTGTCCAGGGAGGGGTTGTTCCATTGTCAGTAAATAAAAAGGGGGGCTGCGATGTTAAAAGCACAAGCCGTGCGTGCAAGCTCGTTTCCGCATCATCACAGACTCTGGTTTGAGGCTGCTGTTTTTTGTTAAGCCGAGGTAAAGACACTGGGCAGGAGGAAAAAAGAGCGCGAAAACCTTTTTCAACAGCCCACAACGACCATGAAAAAAACTCTCAGCGCCTTCAGCCTGTTGCTTTTCACGACTCAAGCCTACAGCCAAAACGGCGTTTTGGATCTGACCAAGCTGGCCAATTATGCCAACCAGCCGGTGCCAGCTTACATTCTGCGAAACAACACTCCAGGCGGAGCAAACCCCAATCCGATCACAGACGCGGGAGCCACGCTGGGCCGGGTGCTTTTCTACGATAAACGGCTCTCTCATAACAACACCATCTCCTGCTCCTCCTGCCACCAGCAGGCCTTTGCCTTTGGTGATCCTGCGGTCGCAAGCACTGGCGTGGCTGGCACGACCGGGCGGCACTCCATGCGGCTGGTCAACAGCCGCTTCTCCGCTGAGCGGAAATTTTTCTGGGATGAACGTGCCGCCACGCTGGAAGCTCAGACGACTCGCCCGATCCAGGACCATGTGGAGATGGGCTTCAGCGGCACGGAGGGTGATCCGGCTTTTGCAGACCTCGTCACGCGCCTGAACGCCATTGAGGAATACCGCGTTTTATTCGCCGCGACCTTTGGCACCTCCACGATCAATGAAACCCGCGTCAGCAGAGCCCTGGCGCAGTTTGTGCGGAGCATTCAGTCATTTGACTCAAAGTATGACATCGGGCGCGCCCAAGTCGCGAACAACGGCGATCCCTTCCCAAACTTCACCACCCAGGAAAACGCCGGCAAGATCATCTTCTCCACACCTCCTGGCGGCCCAGGCGGAGGAGCTGGATGCGCGGGCTGCCACCGTGCGCCGGAGTTCGATGTTGATCCCAACAGCCTGAACAACGGCATCACCAACTCCTTTAGCGGCACGCCGGACCTGACGAATACGCGCTCCCCTTCTCTGCGTGACATTTTCCGGGTGGACCTGAATCGCCCCAACGGCCCCTTCATGCATGACGGCAGTCTGAATAATCTAACCGACATCATCAATCATTACGTCGCCCCAGCCACGAACGCGAATCTCGATCCCCGGCTGCAACGCCCTCCGCTAAATCTCAATGCAGGTCAGCGCAATGATCTGGCGGCCTTCATGCGCACGCTCTCAGGAACAGCGATCTACACGGACCCCAAATGGTCCAGCCCCTTCAATGCCGAAGGACAACTGACCTTGATCGTCCTACCCACAGTCGCCACTGATCTACAGCCAGGAAGCGTCGGCACCGCCAACGTTACCTCCAAGGGCGTCTCAGGGCTGCCTTACCGAGTCGAAGCCTCTACGAATCTGAGCCAGTGGGATATCGTGACGACGATCAATGCCGATGCCAGCGGCAATCTCCAGCATCCCATTGCCACGAACACCTATCCGCCGATGTTTTATCGCTTCACCTACATCCCACCAGGCTCCTGAAGCTACCTACAGGCCTGACGGATGGCGGGCGACGTAGCCCTTGACCGGACGTGACTTCGTGGACCACTTCGGACCTTCGTTTTCACCATTGTAACCCGTATCCAGCCGCAACCCGGCGATGATGATGAAGGTGTGACCGTTTTTGGCATAAACA
>CANHTV010000120.1 GCA_947463285.1 Verrucomicrobiaceae bacterium
GCTACCTTCGGTGACCCAGGTGTTGCCACTGGTAGGCTGGGTTTCATTGCTGCGGATGGAGCCGCCGCTTGCCACGATGATCAGGTTTTCATTCCGGCGATGGTTATCCGTGATGTAATTGATGATCGGATTGTTCACCGCCTTGAAGCCATCATAGGTCCAGCCTGTGAGTCCGGCATAGGCGGAGTCTGAGCCTAGGTTGCGGGCGGTCACACTGACGTTATAAACTTCACGACCTTCATTGATCATGTCACCAATGGCCGTGACGTTGAAGGACTGCGGTGTGCTCCAGTTCGCTGTGGTGAAGGTCAGCGAGGCTGGCACGGTGGCCTCAGCCGTGTTGCTGGAAACCAGATCCACGATCACACTCGAGGCAGGTGCCTTCGTCAGAACCACTGTGATGTTATCCGTGCCAGCTTCCGTGGGCTGCGTATTGCCATTGCTTTCAAATAAAGCGATACCGTTCGCATCGTTGTCGCGCACGGGGATATTCATCGGGGTGTTGCGCGGATTACTAAAGAAGGGATCCGTGCTGGTGATGACGAAACGCAGAAGGCTGTTATGCAGTGCACTCTCTGACACAGCATCGTCCACCGCTGTAACCGTGACCGTCTGATTGGTGCCGCTGTTGCCGCTGGTGAAAGTCAGCGTGGAAGGGGAAACCGTGACCTGACCATCGGTAACGAGTGTCACGGTCACATTCGCGGTCGGTGTGCGGGCGAGGTTCACCGTGAAGGTATCGGAAGCGCGCACCAGTGTGTCATTGCTATTCCCCACGGCTCCACCTTCAGCCACGGTGGTCCAGCCATTGCTGTGACCGAGATTGAGCGGCGTAAAGTCGTTGTCGATGACCGTGGCGGCAATGGACTTGCTCTTCACACCATCGTAGGTGATATCATCGGAATCCACGACCACACCGATGTTGGTGAGTGTATCAGTCTCCACTGAAGTGTCATTGATGGCGGATACCGTTACGGTCTGGGCAGTGTTCCAGTTCGCTGAGGTAAAGGTGAGCGACAACGGGGAAACCAGGGCCTGACCGCTGGCAGTCAGATTGACAGTCACATTAGCCGACGGCTGCTGACGCAGAGAAATGTCCACCGTATCAGTGGCACCGCCTTCCACCACTGTGGTGTCGCCACCACTGGCGACGATGTTCAGACCCGCATTGTCATTGTCCAAAATGGTGACGCCGATAGCGCTGTGTGTCACACTCCAGTAGTTGTTGTAGCCCGTGTCAGCGACATTGGCGGAGGTGGCCGTCGCGACGATGGCCGCATTGCCCGAGAAGGGTGGGGTGAAACTAATCGTAGGAGCCGAGGTGTAGCCAGTGCCTGGAGCCGTGATGGTCACGCCTGTGATGCGTCCATCTGCCGAGAGGACAGGTACTCCAGCCGCGCCCGAACCGCCACCGCCACTGAAGCTGACAATCGGCGGCACGGTGTAACCTGCGCCTTGATTGGTCATGGTGGCTCCAGTTACAGCACCACCGGAGAATGTCCCCGTGCCTGATGCCACAGTCGGTATCGCATTCGGTGTAAGCGGCATCATGCGGCCCTCATTCAAATGGTCATCCAGTGCGCTGACGGTGACGGTCTGGGCCGCATTCCAGAGCGTTTCTCCGGGCCCAGGCGTGCCGCCCGTGGGATGGAAGACAAGGTTTGTAGGCGTGCAGCGGACGAAATTGGACCCTAGGTTCACCGTCACCGGTGACGTTGGGTTCACACGCAGCATCACGGTGAAAGTATCCGTAAAGCCGCCTTCCTGCACGAGGGTCTCGCCACCACTAGGAGTCATGATGATGCGGTTGTCGTCGTCGTTGTGTTTCACCACGACTGGCTGCACAGGGTTGGCCGTGAGGTAGCCACCCAGATTGGCAGTGATATTCAGGATGGTGTTATTGGTAGGGTTTTGATCAAAGGAGCCTTCGGCTGTGGTGTCAGCATTTCCGCGCACACGGACTTCCTGAGCGACGTTCCAGTTCCCAGTCGTGAACGTGCGAGTGACGGCCCCGCCAGCAGCGCCGTAGGTGGTGCCTCCCAAACTCGTATTGAGCTGCGCTTGGGTGTTTGATGGCGTGATGGTGACAGTGACGGTGGCGGTCGGCAGTTTGGTTAGAACGATGTTGAAGTTATCCACCACATTGGCAAGGACCGCAGTCTGCGTTGAACTTTCACCGACCACAGTATCCGCACCGACCTCGGTCACGAGGACATCGTAGCTGCTCGCGCCATCGTCATTGTCCACGACGCCGACCGGCAGAGTGGCAGTGAGACCGTTGTAGCTAGCGGCGGTGCTGCTGCTGGTCAGAGTGAGTGTGTCACTTCCTGAGCCTGGGGCTTCAGAGGTGGTGTCATTCGCTGCCGTGATGGTGAGGGTCTGCGCCGTGTTCCAGTTGGTATCCGTGAAGGTCAGACTGGATGGCGAGAAGTTGATCTGGCTGCCCACGCTCGGCGTGACCGTGACACTTGAGCCCGCAGGAGGTGGAGCATGGAGGCGCACGGTAACGGTGTCCGTCTTGCCACCTTCCTGCACCCAGGTGTTGAACGAGGTATGCTCAGCGCGGATGCCTTCATTCGGACTATCTGTATCTTGGAAACCAATCGTCATCGGCTGCACAGGGATCTGGTCATACCCGGAGGCACCGCTGACGCTGAAACGCAGCAGGCTATTGTCCACATTGGTCAGCCAGTTGGTATTGCCACCTACGACGGTAATCGTTTTGGCACCAAAGTCCGTCGGCGTGAAGGTCACGGAATTCACAAACGTCGCTCCGCCATCAAGGGAGAGGCGCACCGCTGGAGTCGCGTTACCATTGTTCAAGAGGAAATCGGAAACGTTGTTATCCGAACCAGGCTGGGTGGACATGCCGGTCAGGTTGGACCATGTGTAAGCGTAGAACATGTTCACCTTCGCCACGACGCTGGCTTCCGTATTGATCTGAAGTTCTGGGGCAAAGAGGCCCGCCTCAGCCATCGGTCCAGGGACCACATAATCAGGCAGGAACCAGTTGAAGACGGATGGTGCGCGCTGCGGACTTTGACCGATATTTCCCGTCAGATCGCCGAAGCGGTAGCGGAAGGGACCGGTGGCCCAGCCAACTGGCAGCGAGGGCGGATTGAGATTGTCCGTGGAGAACTTGTCATATTCAGAAACTGGGTAAGCTGAAGGCATGGGAGTATCAGAGCCGGACATGTTCGGCGTGCGGTCACGCAAGATCGAGACCGGGGCACCAGAGAAGGCACGCAGTGTGCGCAGCATCTGAGCGAAGGCGACCAGCGGCTCCTTGACCTTGCCGTGTGAGATGGAGCTGTCCGCATGCTGGAGAGAGCGTGCCTCATAGTCGAGCAGGATCGCTTTCAAAACCGCACCTAGATTACCATTCGTATCCCGGTAAGCCTGCTGCACGCGGTAGATGTAACCGGTGGATGGATTTGAGGTTACCAAGCGCTGGATGAGCCAGCGGGAAATGTTCACTGGAGTGTTGGTGTGACCTGGGCTGGCTGAGGTGCCCAGGCCATAACTCGACTGAGCAGGATCACCGGCAAGGGCGTTATGCGCCTCGGTCAGGTCAGCGTCTGCCAACGTATTGCAGGTGCGGTCATTAGCTCCACGCCCGAGGGCCGGCAGCGTGCGCATGGGGATGTCATACTGCCCGTGTTTACCGGCGAGAAGACGCTTGGAAACTCCTGCCACAGGTGTGCCATCCTCAGGGTCAATGTATGGATTGAAGTCATGGTAATAGATGCTGCCGTTCACGGTGGGTGTGGCATCACTGATGCGTCCGATCACTTTCATCGGATGGATCCACGGGGCGGCCCAGAAGAGATGGTCATCTTGACGGCCAAACCAAACATTGTTATTGGTGGAGAAGTTCGCCGCCGTGACGGAGTCGTTGTAGTTTTGGATGACCAGACTACCTGCGCGATTGTTGGAACTGTTGTTGAAGACGAGATTCGTCCCATTCCATGATGAGGTGTAGCTGACGGCATGGCGTGCTCCGTGTGAGAAACCCGTCATCACGCGGGCCAGCTCCGTGATATCCCGCTGATCATAGGTCGGGATCGGCAGGCCCGCTGCATCCAGCACCAGACTGCCGTCAGGATGGCGCAAAACCAGACCGATGGTGAAGAGCTGCATGATCTCACGAGCATAGTTTTCGTCTGGGCTGACAATGATCCCGCCGCCAGCATCATAGGCCGCGCGATTCGATATGTGGGATAGGTAATTCCCCATCATAGGGCTGTAGGTCACCTTCTCCAAAAGCGTGCGATACTTGCCAAAGGCACCCTCGGCCATCATGTCCCAGTAATGGGCGCAGCCGTAGTGGCGATCCAACGTCGTCTGATCCGCTTCTGAGATGATGAGGATTTCACTCAGTGCCTGGGTGAATCTCTGCCGCACCTGATCCTTACCCTGGAGCATGATGGTCCACCATTCACGGCGCCGGTTCGGGCCGGATTGCGGGTAGTTGTTTGCGGCAAAGTTATTGTCTGCCGTCGTGCTCACAATGGGATTCCCAGCCGCATCATAGGTCACCGCATAGCGAGTACCGTTAATGCTTGGATCATTCGAGAAAGTGTAGGGTTTGTTTCCACGCAGCTCGAATTCCTCATTGTCTGCCGCCATCACCAGTGTGCGGAAATTCACCGTCGGAGTCAGCGCCTGATTCATCTGATCATCCAGCCAGTCAGACAGGCCCTGAAGGTAGGCGGCTGTTCTCTGCTGGGCCGTTGGGCTGGCACCGAGTACGCTGATGCGTGTATCCACCTTCGCACGGATCGCTGCATACATCGCCTGCGTGCCGCCCCAGGTTGACTGGGACATGAAGCGCCAGATGTCACGCTCGATCTCCGCATCAGCCAACGTCTGGAACGCTGCCGACCCCGGCGCTGGTTCATCTTGTGGCTCGGTAAAGTTCGTCGTACCGTTTGCTTTGTTAAAATAGCCGAACAGCTCCTTCTCGGGGTGCTCCGCCGTGGTGATCGCACAACCGATGCCTCCGCTAGCCAACGTGGCGAGGAAAGCCTGATCCGTGAATAACTGGCCAGGTTTATAAACCACATCATAGCCGAAACCCGACACCTGTCCGCGCGGCAGCGCAGGAGCTAGGTCATTATTGGGGCCATAGCGAATGTAGGCCGTGTTTTGCTCCGAACTCAGGTTATTGAACGTCACAGAGATGGCGGCGTTAGTATTGTCTCCATTCACCAGCGCCGTTGCGTAACCGCTGGCCGTGCTAGAGACCCCGGCCTCTCGCCCCAAGTAAGCGACGTAGAGCTGATTATTGTTCGGGTTGTTGGGATCAGCGTCACAAATGCAGACCGTCGCGCTGGGTCCAGCCTGACCACCGGCCCCTGGGAGATTGAATGTCACCTCCAGATACTCAGGTACTTCCTCTGTAGCATCCTGGGCCGGAGTCACATTCACTGCATAGCCAGGACTTCCTGCCGCAGCCGCGTTCGCTGGGATAGTGATAGTGCCCAAGGCCGAATAGTCCGCAGGATCTGCGTTCGACTTCGTGGCGGCAGGCGCGCCACCAACTCCGGTCAAAACGATCCCAGGCAGAGGCATCACAGGCACCTCACTGCCGAGTCCTGAAGCCGGGGGCCATGTACGCACCAGACTAATCTGCGCAGGCACCGGCACAGCACCCGCACCCAGAGACTTGTCATTACGCTCATAGCCATTTGCCGTCGTCGTGGTCGCCGTCAGAGACAGCATCGAATGAAGTGTATCAGCGTAGTTGTAGCCAGAGCCTGAGTTCTCAGCCAAAGCAGCATTGGAGCCCAGCTTTCCTTCAGCCCAGTCACTCACGCCGTCACCGTCAGCATCATTTTCTTCCACTTTGACCTTATAAAACTTCGTCAGAGGTCCCACTGGCTTTGTCACTGAGAGGGTCAGTGAAGTGGTGCTGGCGACCACGGAGGAGCCTGCCACATCCGTATAGCTGCCTGTTGGCGTGTCGCACTGTTGGATCGTATACTTTTTACCCATTTCGGCATCAATACTGAAGACGACATTGCCCGCCGAAATGGCCATGTTGCCGACTTTAATGCAGTCGCCAGGATTACGGGGATCGGAACCTGCCACCGACTCGACGAAGTTTGAGCAGCCATCATGATCTTCGTCGCCATCAGCTGACAAACCCCAGGCGTTGTAAACCGACTGCCACACATCACACAGGGTATCAGGAGCACCTGCTCCGGGACCGCTGCTATAAAAGTCGGTGGTCGCAGAGACACTGCTGAATGCCGCAAAGATCAGAACCAAAGCGAGGCCTGAAGACGAGAATAGATAAGAAAGATGGGCGCGCATCATCGTGGTCGGTTGGTTGAAATCTTACAGACAACACCGCAGGGCAATGGCGGTCTCATCTGTAGTAATTTGTAACTCTACCAAATTAAGTGCCTCTGCGTCAAGAGTCTGTCTCACCGGTAGCTAAATTTTTAAAAAACGTCAATATATAGCTGTTGTGGTAAATATAAGTAAATGTAAAATGCCCGACTATGCGTATCTTGGGCATCTCTGCCTTCTACCACGATTCAGCCGCCTGCTTGATCCAGGACGGACACGTCGTCGCAGCTGCCCAGGAAGAGCGCTTTAGCCGCAAACGCCACGACGCCGGCTTTCCTCGTCAGGCTGTGGATTTTTGCCTTCGCCAGCACGGCATCAAGGCTGAGGAACTCGATGCCATCGCTTTTTACGACAAGCCGCTGCTGAAATTCGACCGCATCCTGGAAACGCATCTGGCCTTTGCCCCGCGCGGCCTGAAGGCCTACATGATGGCCATTCCCCTCTGGCTGGCAGAGAAACTCTGGATGCCGACGGTCATTGCCCGCGAAGTCACCGCTGGCAAACCCATGCTTTTCACCGAGCATCATGAATCTCATGCAGCCTCGGCTTTCTTCCCCAGTCCTTTTGAAAGCGCTGCCATTTTGACCGTGGATGGTGTCGGCGAGTGGGCGACAACCTCCTATGGCGTAGGTCGTGGCAGCGAGGTGCAGCTCCTGAAGGAAATGCACTTTCCCAATTCCCTCGGTCTCCTGTATTCCGCGTTCACCTACTTCACCGGCTTCAAGGTGAACTCGGGGGAGTACAAAGTGATGGGCCTGGCGCCCTATGGCGAGCCCCGCTACGTGAAAGCCATCCTGGAGAATCTCATCGACCTCAAGGACGACGGCTCCTTTGCCGTCAATTTGGACTACTTTGACTACTGCGCCGGGCTGCGCATGACGAATGACAAAATGCATGGCCTTTTTGGCGGCCCGCCACGCCCCCCCGAATCGCAGCTCACCCAGCGGGAGATGGATCTCGCCCGCTCCGTGCAGGAAGTGACGGAGGAGATCGTCCTGCGCATGGCACGGCACATTCGCAAGGAAACGGGTGAGCGTCACCTCTGCCTCGCCGGTGGTGTGGCGCTGAACTGCGTGGCCAATGGCAAGCTGCTGCGTGCTGGCATTTTTGATGACATCTACATCCAGCCTGCAGCTGGTGATGCGGGCGGTGCTCTCGGTGCAGCCCTGGGGGCCTATCATCATCATTTTAAAATGCTACGGCCACCTCGTTCTGGCGACTGGCAGCGCGGCAGCTACCTCGGCCCGGAATACAGCGATGCCGAAATCGTCACACGACTGAAGTCCTTCGGTGCCGCTTCCACCCTTTATCCTGATGATGCGACGCTGTGCAGTGAAGTCGCCAAAGTACTCGCCGAAGGCAAGGTCGCAGGCTGGTTCCAGGGCCGCATGGAATTTGGCCCGCGTGCCCTCGGCGCACGCTCCATCATCGGTGATGCACGCAGCAGGGAGATGCAGAAGACGATGAATTTGAAGATCAAATATCGCGAGAGCTTCCGCCCTTTTGCCCCCGCTGTGCTGGCAGAAAAAGTCAGCGATTGGTTTGAGATCGACCGACCCAGCCCCTACATGCTGCTCGTCGCTCATGTGCTGGAAAAACACCGTCTCAGCATGACGGCGGAAGAGCAGGCGCTCTGGGGCATCGAAAAACTCAACGTCCCCCGCTCCAGCATCCCTTCCGTCACGCATGTGGACTACTCCGCGCGTCTGCAAACCGTGCATCAGGACACCAACCCGATGTTTCACGGCCTGCTGACTCAATTTGAAGCACTGACTGGCTGCCCCGTGCTGGTGAATACCTCCTTCAATGTCCGCGGTGAGCCCATCGTGGAAAACCCGGAACAAGCCTACGCCTGCTTCATGCGCACCGAGATGGATGTGCTCGTGCTCGGTCACCATGTCTTTTTGAAAACCGACCAGCCTGCTTGGAAAGAAACCGACGACTGGCGCAACGAATTCGCACTCGACTAAGCCATGGGAATCATCACCGACGTGAAACATGAAGTGGCGCACCTCGACGTGACGCCCAAGTCTCTGCGCAAGTTTGGCCTCACCGTCGGTGCTGTTTTTGCATTCCTAGGTTGGTTCGCCATGCATCGGCAGTGGAGCCCTGCTTGGCAGTATCTTTTTTTCGGCCTGGGCTCACCGCTCATGCTTTTCGGGCTGGTTTTACCGACCGCCCTGCGAGGCGTTTATCGCGCCTGGATGACGCTGAGCTTCAGCCTCGGCTGGTGCATGTCACGCGTGCTGCTGACAGTGCTTTTTTTCGGAGCCATGGTGCCCGTGGCCCTGCTCGGACGAATGCTGAATCTGCCCTTCGTGCGCATGAGACAAAAGCAGACGCAGGACACCTACTGGCTGGATCACAAAGCCCGCCCCAGCAATCACCACGAAGAGCTCTTTTAAAAAACCACGGTCATGAACAAACTCGCCATCATCCGCCAGTTCCTCACCTTCCTCTCTCGCAGTGGTAAATGGTGGCTTTTCCCCATCGTGATGCTGTTTCTAGCGCTCGGTCTCATCCTCGTGCTGGCCAAAGGCTCCGCCTTGGCCCCGTTCATTTACACCTTGTTTTAAAGACGGATGACGAAGCCTCTTGATCGCCTTCTTTGCCTAGCAGGAGCCTCCATGATCGGTGGTGCCGCCGCAGTGATGGCTTGGCGCATCATCGGCCATCAGGCCACCTATCTACGCTCTCCAGCGCTCGCCTTGGCCTGCGCCGCCTTGCTCTTCGCTGTTGGCGCACTCGTCGCTCAGGGCTGGTATCACCGCTTCATTCGTGGCTGCTCCATCCTCATGATCAATACGAGCATCGTCTTCGCTCTGGCAGAAGGCACCTGCC
>CANHTV010000121.1 GCA_947463285.1 Verrucomicrobiaceae bacterium
GTCGCGAAGGTGACGAGCGAGAGCAGAGTGAGGAGGGTGTGTTTCATGCGGTTGAGAGTCTGGAAAATGGAGTGTGAGTATTCGTATTGGAAATCTACTTCTTGCGCTTCTTTTCGCCTTTGCCCTTCGCGGGTGGAGTCCAGTCGGCGGAAGAGGGATTTGCGACCTTGAGCGCGGCGGTGTCGCCGCTTTGCCGCATTTCTTTTTCGAGGGCGGTGGTGAGTTCGGCGACTTTGGCGGCGTGTTCCGGTTTGTCGGCGAGGTCGGTGACTTCAAAGGGGTCGACTTGCAGATCGAAGAGCTGGGTGCGGTCCACCTGCGGATAGCGGATAAGCTTCCAGCGGCCATCGGTGAAGGCGCGTTGCACGTTCCGGTAGGCGAACATCAACTGGCTGCGGGCGGGCTTGGATGCATCGCTGAGCGTGGCGGAGAAGTCGATGCCGTCGCTGGTCTTGGGGCCGGTAACACCGCAGAGTTTTCCGAGCGTGGGCAGCACATCGAAGAGGTAGCACAAGGCCTCGCTGCGCTGGTTTTCTGCGATGCCAGGACCGGCGATGATGAGAGGCACGCGCATGGAGTGCTCATAGACATTTTGTTTACCGATCAGGCCATGGCTGCCGCGTGCGACGCCACTGTCGGCGGAAAAGACGATGATGGTGTTCTTCGCATGAGGCGAGGCCTCCAGCGCGGCGAGCACGCGACCGATCTGAACATCGAGAAAAGAGATGTAGCGGTAGTATGAGGCGAGAAACGCACGCACGCCTGCCTCTGAACGAGGCCAGGGCAGGAGTTGCTCGTCACGGATGGCCATCTCACCGTTGTTGAAGGGGTGCTGCGGCAGGAAGTTCGGCGGCAGAGGGATCTCATCGGCGGTGTAGTGGATGGGGAAATCGTCCGGCACGATGTGCGGATCATGTGGGCCATCAAAGGGCACATAGGCGAAGAATGGGGCACCAGACTGCTCCTGAATGAAGCGGATCGCCTCATCGGCGAAGACTTCGCAAGCGTGCTTCGTGCACGGCTTTGCCTGGGCGACCTTGCCATCTACCACATCGCTCAGTTTGGCTTCCATCGGGTTCGTCATGCCGCCAGTGAACATGGAGCGCGCGGTTTGAAACACGCGTGGTAGCGAGGTGTTGCCATTGTGCCATTTGCCGCTGGCGAAGGTGCTGTAGCCTGCTTTACCAAAGGCCTCCGGCCACGTTTCACTGAGCATGAGCTTCTCGTCGATGTGAAACAGGTTCTGTCCCGAAAGCAGCATGGCACGCGATGGCACGCAGGTGGCACCGTTCATGCCGCCCTGCATGTAGGCTCGACTGAATGAAACGCCGCGATGTGCGATGCGGTCGAGATTCGGTGTCTTGATCACGGGATTGCCAAGCGCCGCGATGGTGTCCGCCCGCTGATCATCGGCGAAAAAGAACAGGATGTTAGGCTTGGCGCTGTCCGCAGCGCTCACGAATGATGTGACGGAGATCAGAACGAGGAGGATGCGCTTCATGCGGTTGGTTTTAAAATAAAGGGCTGATATACCGCGCTTCGCGACAAAACCGGACAAACAAAATGCGGAGCTGACGCTTTTCTTCGGCGAGTCGATGGAAGATTTCTCTTTTCCGTAGAGCTTGAAACTTTTCTCCCACCTGCGCAGTTTGCTTTCGCCATGCGTTATCTCGCCTTCCTTTTTCTCGCCGCCTCTGCCTTTGCTCAAAAGGCGCCCTATGATGTCTTCCCCCCTGCGGAGGCTCCTTACTTTCGCGTGCGCTATGAGGCTTCGACAAATCCCGGTGAGCTGATCTTCCCGGTGAACTACACGGCCTGGGTTCCGCCTGGAGTGAAGCAAATCCGAGGTGTCATCGTGCATCAGCACGGTTGTGGCGAGGGCTCATGCAAATCGGGCCTCACGGGTGCCTTTGACCTGCATTGGCAGGCTTTGGCCAAAAAACACGGCTGCGCGCTGCTGGCTCCATCCTATGAACAGCCAGAGAAAGCTGACTGCCAGATGTGGTGTGATCCGCGCAATGGCTCGGGGGCAGCCTTTCAGAAATGCCTCGTCGATCTCGGCTCGAAGAGCGGACATCCCGAACTCTCGAAGGTCCCTTGGGCTCTCTGGGGCCACAGCGGCGGCGGACATTGGGCGGGCGGCATGGTGCTGACACATCCTGAGCGCGTCGCTGCCGCGTGGTTGCGCTCGGGCGTACCTTTGCTCACGGCTAATCCGACACGCTCGACGATCAAGACACACACCATTCCTGAAGCGGCGCTCAGTGTGCCGGTCATGTGCAATCCCGGTACAAAGGAAGGTGTCAGCGTCAAAGATGGACGCTTCGCTGGCGTGTGGCCTGCGAATGAGGAATTCTTCACCGCAGTGCGTGGCAAAGGCGGCCTCATCGGCGTCGCCGTCGATCCTCTGACCGCTCATGAGTGCGGTAACCAACGCTACATGGCCATCGCCTGGCTCGATGCCTGCTTGAGCATCCGTTTGTCGAAGAGCGGCGGAAAGCTCAACCCGATGCCTGCTGATGGCGCTTGGCTCGCCCCCCTGCTCGGAACCGAAGCCACCCCTGCGGCGGCGTTTGCAGGAGACAAAACGAAAGCCGTCTGGCTGCCGAATGAAGCCATCGCGAAAGCCTGGATGCACTACGTCAAAGACACCGCCATCCCCGACACAACCCCGCCTCCTGCACCGACAAACGTCCGTGTCACTGGCAGCGAACTCACCTGGGAGGCCGAGGCTGATCTGGAGAGCGGCATCGCCCATTTCATCATCGAGCGCGATGGTCAGGCCATCGGCACCGTGCCGGAAAAGTCCGCCAACCCTTTTGGCCGACCCATCTTCCAGGGCCTGCAATACAGCGACACACCAAACAATCCCCTCGTAAAGATGACCTTCAGCGACAAAAAAGCCGAGACCGGCAAGACGCATGAGTATCGCGTCATCGCCGTGAACACCGTCGGGCTGAAGTCGAAGTAATCAGCGGATTTTCTGATCCGGCAGATCCTGCTTGATGCCTTCATCGAGAGGCATCTTGTCGGTCTCAGGAGTCAGGCCAGCTTCCTTCATGACCTTCAGCAGCTCGGCCTGCATCTCTTTGACGACATGAGCATACTTGGGGTTGTCGATGAGGTTGTGTCGCTCTTCAGGATCAAACTCGATGTTGTAGAGCTCCGCCTTGTGCTTGTCGGGAGATCCATCGCCGTGAGGTGAATGAGAGTACTTCCAGCTTTCTGTGCGGACACTGCGGACGTTTGGCGTGTAGGGAAACTGTTTCTCGTAGTTGTAATGATAGAGCCAGGATTTGCGCCAGTCGGCATCGCCTTGCTGAACCAGCTTTTTCCAGGATTTCCCCTGCACGTTTTCCAAAGCAGACGCGCCACAAAGCTCCAGCAGACTTGGCGCGACATCGAGCGTGAGCACTTGCTGATCGATGACCTTTGGCTCACTCGGCGCGGTGAGTCCTGGGAAACGCACCACCTGCACGATGCGGATGCTCGGCTCATGAGCCGTACGTTTGTCGATCATGCCATGCTCGCCGTTGAGGATGCCGTTGTCGCTCATGAAAACGATGATGGTGTTGTCCAACTCACCGCTCGATTTGAGGAACTCATAAAGACGACCGACACTGTCATCCACGGAGCGAATGGTGCTCCAGTAGGCACGCGTCATGGCCTGAAAATCTTTGACAGCTTCGGGACTGTCATCGGGGAATTTTTTCCGCCAATCAAACAGCGGTCCGTAGATGCCATGCCAGGTGTAAAGACGGTCTTTGATCCAGCTGGGCTTGTCCTCCAGCATGAAGGCTGTCTCGGGATAGGAGACGCGCACATCATCAAAGGCGCGTTCGTATTTCGGCTCAGGAAAATAAAAGCTGTGCGGTGCTTTATGCCCAACGATGAGGCACCAGGGCTTGCCATCGCGCGGACGCTTCAGCCACTCCTCGGCCATGTCCGTGACGACATGGGTGTAGTAGCCTTTCACGACCTCACGCTTGGTGCCATTGATGTTAAACTCCGTATCAAAATACTTGCCCTGCCCTTTGTGGGTGACGAACCAGTTGAAGCCTGGACGTGGCTCATCGTTCTCCTCCCCCATGTGCCATTTGCCGATGTAGGCCGTGTCATAACCGCTGGCTTGGAGAACCATCGGGAAGCTCTTAAAGTTCGCCGGATACTCGGTGAAATTATTCACGACACCATGCTGATGCGCATACAGCCCACTGAGAATGCTGGCGCGGCTGGGGGAGCAGAGAGACGTGGTGCAAAAGGCGTTTTTGAAATGCACCCCTTCCTTGCCGAGACGGTCGATATTTGGCGTCTTTAAATGCTTACTGCCACCGAGCCCGAGCGCATCCCAGCGCTGGTCATCAGTGAGCAGGAAGAGGACATTCGGCTTGCGCACCTCCGCCGCTTGGAGAGCTGAAGAAGCCGGTGAAAACAAGCTCAGTAGGGCAATGGTGGCGAGGGTAGTTCGGATCATAATCGGTTGCTTCATTTCTTGTAATCGGCGCCACTGAGGCTTTTCAGTACACCTTCCTGCCACAGGCGGATGTTGGCTTGAAGTCGTTTGGCCAGCTCTGGCCTTTGAGCAAGCAGGTTTGTCTTTTCAGCCGGGTCATTTTTCAAATCAAACAACTCTACCTTGGTGACTCCGTTTTTCTGATCGTGAATCACGATTTTGTCATCGCCTTCGATCATGGTGCGCGGCCCGAGGTAATCACTTTCAGCAACAACCGGGTGGCGGAAATTGGTGAAGTCTCGCGTGGCTTTGCCACCCATCTTTTTCACCAGCGGCGTGGTACCTTTTTGCAATTCAGGGTCGATGTAAGGCTCGCCACTGGCCTGCTTTCCACCGGCCTGGTATTCCCAAAAATGCAGGGCTGAAGGACGCATAGACATTTTGTCATCCAGCACAGGCGTGAGGTCGATGCCGTCAAGCGGACGATTGGGCAGAGCTTGACCAACAATGGCGGCAAGTGAGGGAAGCAGATCACTGGTCGAGGCACGCACACGGGTGCTGCGTGGTTTGGCAATCCGAGCAGGCCATTCAATGAGACCGGGCACCAGAGTGCCACCTTCGTAAAACGTTGCCTTGGCTCCGCGATGAGGAACACCGAGAGCAGCATCTGGCGAGGTGCCGTTGTCACCGCAGTAGAAAAGCAGAGTGTTCTCGCGCAGCCCCTTTTGAGCCAGATGCTTTCTCAAGTTGCCGATGGCTCGGTCCATCGCCGTGATCTCCGCATAGCGTTCACGCAGAACTTCGCCCTGAGGTCGCTTGGTGCCGCCGCCGGTTTCATTCGAGGTAAGTTTAACCACCTTGGTGTATTTGGCTGGCAGGTCGTCATAGAGCGCGAGATCCTGAGGCAGTCCGCTGTAAGGCTCATGAGGTGAGCCGAACCAGATGAATTGGAAGAAGGGCTTCCCAGCTTTCTGAGCGCGCGAGATAACTTCGATGGCTTCGTTGATCAGAATCTCGGAGCTTTCGCCTTTGAACACCTCTGGAGGTCCGCCATTGCGTGACAGCGAAGGATTCATCTCAAAGAAGTTGTCATGCGAGAGACACTCATGAAAGCCCATCGACAACGGACTCACCGGCGACTCCTTTTTCACTGCGCCGACATGCCATTTGCCGAGATGGGCGCAATGATATCCCGCGTTGCTCAAAAGATGCGCACTGGTGATCTCCTCAGGACGAAACGACCAGCCCGGCGCAAAGGTACCCATGCGATTCGGATGCCTACCGGTCAGAAAGCTCGCACGAGTCGGCGAGCAACTGGAGTGCGCGGCATAGAACCGCTCGAACTTCAAACCCGTAGCCGCCATTTCATCCAGCACGGGTGTTTTGACATGCGGATGACCATTGTAACCCGTCTCTTCCCAGCCGTGATCATCACCCATCATCAGAATGATATTGGGCATCTCGGCCTGAACCGAAAAGGCAACGAACATTAGCAAAAGGAAGAGACGAAGTGGTTGGAGCATGGCTAAAGGGGAACGCCAGCACAGCCCTACAAATCTCAGCAAAGCGAATCAGGGCTTCGTCAGCTCCATGAATTTCGACGCAAAACGCTTCCCGATCTCGTTTTGCGCAGCGGTGTCGAAATGCACGTTGTCACCGATGTGGGTCTTTAAATCACGGGCATCGACGCAGGCGGTGCGGGGAACGCTTTTCGGCAGGGCGAGCTGGATCTCATTCATTGCTTTCAGGTTCGTGAGCAGCGGTTCCGGCTTCATCTCGCCAATGGTGCAGGCGATGAAGGGTAGATCAGGCTGAGCGAGGTCGGTGCGGAAGGCTTCGATCATCGCGCGGAGGCGCTCAGCGTGCAGGGGGAGTTCCTGGGCGTTCGCGTTCGCTTCACCTTGCAGCCAAATAATGCCGCGAATACGAGCTTTGACCGGCGCGGTGGTTTGCAGGGCGAGCTTGGCGCGGCGAAGGGCGTCTTCGTAAAGCTTCGCGCCTTTCTGCCAGAGCTTGATGGATGATCCGCCGACCGCGCAGGGCACGAGGCCGATGGCTATGGTTTTGTCCTGCGCGGCGAGCACCTCGGCAAAGGCCAGCCCGGGGCCGACGCCAGCGTTGTCGTGGCCTTGGAACGTCTTCGCATCGCCCGTGAGATGCAGCGGATGCCGCGCGAGATACCACTGGTCATCGATCTTGTGCATCATAACGATGCGCGGGTCCTTCTTCGGCTCCTCCGGCATGAATCCACGCCCCTTCATGTTCGACTGTCCGCACAGCAGCCACAGATCGAGATGCGTCGCGCCCTCCGGCAGCTTCGCGATGTCCACACTCACCAGCGGCGGCTTCGTCGGCGGAGGTGTGGTGGCTTTCTTGGCCTTCGCAGCCTTTTGGGCGAAAAGCGATGAGCTAAGAGCGAGGAGACAGAGAAGGAAAATGCGGTGCATGGTGCGTGAACGAGGAGACCGTGCGGATGTTGCAGCGTTGAAGCCCTGCCTTCTGTTACTCATCACTGAAGTAATCCAAGTCGATCTTCTGCACCTGATAAGTAGCCACGGGATTCACGCCGACGCAGAAGTCGATCATCAGTCGAGACAGCGTGTGGCCGTCGATCAGAATGATCTTGGAATCAATCTTGGAGACATAGTCATGCGCCTCGCGTGTGAAGTCAGAAGTGGTGATGAAGATGCCTTTTCTCGCCCGCTGGCCTTGAAGAGCACCTGCGAACTTTTGAATCTCAGGACGGCCAACCGTAGCCGCCCAGCGTTTCGCCTGAATGTAGATGTTATCCAAACCGAGGTGATCTTCCTTGATGATGCCGTCGATGCCTTCATCACCGCTTCTGCCGATGGCACGGCCTGCATCTTTGCGATTTCCGCCGTAGCCCATTTTCACCAACAACTCGACGACGATGTTCTCGAACAGAGTTGGGTCACACGCTTTGACGTTGGCGAGGATCTCTGCGGCCAATTCGACTCGGAGTCTCTCATAAGCCGACTCCAATGCCTCGTGAGGTGTCTGACCCGAAACTACCTCGTTTGGCTCTTCGGTTTCAGAGTCCTCATTGTCGCGTTTGAAGTTCTTGAACTCCAGAAACTCGGGAAAGCGTTCGAGATACTTCTGATTGATCTGCTCAGGCTTATCTTTGAGAACCTTTTTGCCTCGCAACGTGATCTGGAAATAGCCACGCTTGGGAGAAGCTAGCAAACCAGCTTTCTTGAGATAAGTTCGAGCCCAGCCGATTCGATTGGTGAAGACGGGTTGTTGTCCGCTCGGCAGGAACTCGTTCTTTTCAGCCTCGGAGAGCGAAAACTCTGTCGCCAGTGAATGAACAGCTTCCTTCAATTGATGCTCGGCACCATCTCCAGCAAAGCGAAGCAACGGAAGCATGCATGTTTGGTAGTCGGGAATTGGCATAAGAGGTCAGGCGTGTTGATCGGGTGAAGCATGAAAGCGGATCAATCGGCTGTCACCTTCACATTCACGATCTTCCCCTCAAACTTCCCCTTCGCCGTGTAAGTGGCCACGGGGACTTTGTTGTCGTGGCCGAGGCAGAAGTCTTCTTTGGGCTGTGAGCGGATGAGGCTGGGGCTATTCGCGGTGACGGGCTCGTTTTGATCGAGCTGGAGGGTGAGCCGGCCGTTTTTGGCGAGGGTGGCGGTGATGCGGTGCCGATGGTTGTCGGCGGGGTAGTCGGTCTGGGCGGTGGTGAGGGTTTTGCCGTGGCGGATAGCCCAGATGAGCTTGCCGCCGCTGAGATGGAGCGCGTAGCCGGTGCTGGCGCCGCCGTGGGCGATGAGGATGGCGTCGCGCTGCGCGGTGGTGAGTTCGCAGTTGAGGATGAAGGGCGTGCCGGCGATCTGCGGGGCTTTGTCGGCGTCGAGTTTGTCGCCGGGTTGGAGCTTAGAGAGGTCGGCGGGCTTGGCCGTGGCTTTGGGTGATTTGTTGACCTTCGGTTTGTCGCTCGTGGGATACAGCGTGACGGGATTTTCGACCTCGCCGGGTGGGCGGCGGTTCTTGGGTTCGTCGCCGCCGATCTCAGTGGTCATCTTATCGGCGAGGGCGGTTAGTTTCGCGACGATGTCGGGGTGCTGCGCGGCGAGGTTGGTCTTTTCGCCGATGTCTTGATCGAGGTGGTAAAGGCGTGGGTTTTCGGAGGCATCGGTGGCGGCTTCTTGGCCCATGGTTTCTTTTTGCGTGGTGAGCGCGAGCTTCCACGGGCCTTGGCGCACGGCCTGGAGGTTGTAGCTGGAGAAGTAGTAGTGCGCTTCGCGTTGCGAGTCTTTGCTTTGGCCAAAGAGCAGCGGGGAGAGATCGCGGCCATCGATCACGGGCTGCGCGGGCACTTCGGCTCCGGCGATTTTCAGGCAAGTGGGCAGCACGTCGATGGTGCCGGCGACGGCAGCGCTCACGCTGCCGGGTGCGATCTTGCCGGGCCACCACGCAAGCGTGGGGACGAGCACGCCGCCTTCCCAGGTGCTGCCTTTGCCACCGCGCAGCGGACCGGCGCTGCCGCCATCGGCACCTTTGATGAGCCAGGGGCCGTTGTCGCTGGTGAAGATGACGAGCGTGTTCTGGTCAAGCCGCAGCTCGCGCAGCGTGTCGAACACGCGACCGATGCTGGCATCGACCTCCCGCACCCAATCGCCAAAGCGGCCGTTTTGCGAGCTGCCCTGGAAGGCCTTGCCGGGATGGATGGGCGTGTGCACGGCGGTGTGCGGGAAGTAGAGGAA
>CANHTV010000122.1 GCA_947463285.1 Verrucomicrobiaceae bacterium
GAAGGCCGCTCAATGAAGAACATCAAGCAACTGCGTGAGGACCTGAATACCGCCGTCCGCGAGGAGCGCTACGAAGACGCAGCCAAGCTGAAAAACGAAATCCAAGAACTGCAACATCAACTGGCCGGAAAGGCCTGACGCTGATGTCTGGAGCTTGTTATGAACACGGGAGCTCCTGACCAGACTTAAATCCCCCCATCCATGCTTTTCAAAACTCTCATCAAACACCCTGCCGACTGGATGCAAGGCAGCGGCCCCCATTCTGAGATCGTCATGACCTCACGAGTGCGTCTCGCACGAAATCTGCGCGGGTTTCCCTTTCCGGGTTACAGCCAGGAACACCAACGCGTGGAGCTGATGAATCTGGCACGTCCCGTGGTGGCAGCGCTGCCGGAAATGAAGGACGGCTACCACGAGGACTACTCTTCGGTCAGCAAGATCCGCAAGCAAGTGCTGGTGGAGCGTCACCTCGTGAGCCGTGAACACGCCGCCCGTGCCCATGGCTGCGCCGTGGTGGTGGATCGGAAGCAGAATCTCTCCATCATGATCAACGAAGAGGATCATTTTCGCATTCAAGGCATCCGCCCCGGCCTGAATCTGCGCAGCGCCTGGCAACTGGTGGACAAGGTGGACACGGAACTCGAAGCCTCCCTGCCCTACGCTTTTGATGAAAAGCTCGGTTACCTGACCGCCTGCCCGACGAATCTCGGCACAGGTATGAGAGCCTCTGTAATGCTGCATTTACCAGCGCTGGCACTGACGGATCAGATCAATCCGGTGATCAAAGCTGTGGGCAAGATTGGCCTGGCCGTGCGTGGTCTTTATGGTGAAGGAACTGAGGCTCTCGGCAATCTTTTCCAAATCTCCAACCAGCACACCCTGGGAGAAAAAGAGGGTGAGATCATCGCGCAGATCGAGAAAGTCATCGAGCGCGTCATCAGCTCTGAGACCAATGCACGCCAGAAATTGATCGAGGATAATCCGACCATGCTCTGCGACCAGGTGGGCCGGGCTTTTGCGGTTCTGCGTTACGCACACATTCTGACCTCGAAAGAGGCACTGAACCTGCTCTCCATGCTCAGACTCGGCGCTGATTTGGACCTCGTGCCCAATTGCGACCGCAGTCTGCTCGACATGCTTTTACTCGAAATCCAGCCCGCTCACCTCCAGCTCCGCGCTGCTCGCGAACTCAGTCCTGAAGAAAGAGATGTGCGTCGTGCGGAAATTACCCGCGAGATGTTGCAATCCCTCACCGGCCCTTCTACCATTTCCAACAACCAACCCCCACCAGAGGCTCCAACCTCTGAATCCGATGATGAATAATTTCACCCCACGCGCCCAACAGGTTCTCGCCCTCGCCCGCAAGGAGGCCGATCGTTTCAACCACAACTACGTCGGCACCGAGCACATCCTGCTAGGCCTCATCAAGCTGGGCCAAGGCGTCGCCGTCAATGTCCTCGGCAAACTCGGTCTCGACCTCGAAACCGTGCGTCTCCAAGTGGAGCAGCAGGTCGGCTCAGGCCCTGAGACCAAGATGGTCGGCAACATCCCTTACACTCCCCGTGTGAAGAAAGTGCTCGCCCTCGCCAGCAAGGAAGCCAAAGCCCTCAACCACAGCTACGTCGGCACCGAGCATATCCTCCTGGGCCTGCTGCGCGAAGGTGAAGGTGTGGCGGCACAGGTGCTGCGTAATCTCGACATCAATCTCGACAAAGCCCGCAACGAAATCCTCAAGGAACTCGACCCCAATTTTTCTTCCAACGATGAAGAAGAGGACGAAGATGCAGAGCCTGTCACCCCTGGTGGCAACGGCGACGACGACAAAAAGAAGAAGAAAAACGAGAAGACCCCTGCCCTGCGGGCCTTTGGTCGTGACCTCACCGAGTTGGCCCAAAAAGGCGAGATGGACCCCGTCATCGGACGCACGGACGAAATCGCTCGTGTGATCCAGATCCTTTGCCGTCGCACCAAGAATAATCCCGTCCTCATCGGCGAGGCAGGTGTCGGTAAGACCGCCATCGTCGAAGGCTTGGCTCAGGAGATCATCAATGGCAACGTGCCTGAGATCCTCCGCGACAAAAAAGTCATCACACTTGACCTCGCCCTCATGGTCGCAGGCACCAAGTATCGCGGTCAGTTTGAGGAGCGCATCAAAGCCGTGATGGATGAAATTCGTCGCAGCAAAAACATCATCCTCTTCATTGATGAGATGCATACCATCGTCGGAGCCGGCTCAGCCGAAGGCACCATGGACGCCAGTAACATCATCAAGCCAGCCCTGAGCCGTGGTGAATTGCAGGTCATCGGTGCCACCACACTGAATGAATTCCGCAAATACATCGAGAAAGACAGCGCCTTGGAGCGTCGCTTCCAGCAGGTGAAAGTGGAAGAGCCATCCGTCGAAGACGCCATCAAGATTCTCATGGGTCTGAAGGGCAAATACGAGATGCATCACAAAGCCCGCTACAGCGACGATGCCATCCGCTCCGCCGTCATGCTCAGTGCACGTTACCTCACGGCTCGTTTTCTTCCGGACAAAGCCATCGACATCATGGACGAAGCTGGTGCCAAGGCCCGCATCGGTGCCATGACGCGTCCGCCTGAACTCAAAGACATCGACGCTGAGATCGAATCCATCCGCGTGGAGAAAGAACTCTCCATCAAAGATCAGGACTTCGAAAAAGCCGCTCGTCTGCGCGACAAGGAAAAGAACACCAAAAAACGTTACGACGACATCCTCGAAGCCTGGCGCAGCAATAACCAGGAACGCGTCGTCGAGGTCAGTGATGAAGACATCATGGGCGTCGTCGCCAAATGGACGGGCGTACCTCTTCAGCGCATGGAAACCGCCGAGGCGCAAAAACTCCTCAAGATGGAAACCGAGCTCAAGGGCAAGGTCATCGGCCAGGACGAAGCCGTCATTGCCATCAGCAAAGCCCTGCGCCGCAGCCGTGCTGACCTCAAAGATCCTCGTCGCCCCATCGGTTCCTTCCTGTTCCTTGGCCCGACAGGCGTCGGAAAAACCTTCCTCGCCAAAAACTTGGCCGAATTCATGTTTGGCACTCCCGAGGCCCTGATCCAGATCGACATGAGCGAGTACATGGAGAAGCACACCGCCAGCCGTCTCATCGGTGCCCCTCCAGGGTATGTCGGCTACGAAGAAGGCGGACAGCTCTCCGAAGCCGTGCGTCGTCGCCCCTACAGTGTCGTGCTCTTTGACGAAGTCGAAAAAGCTCATCCAGATGTGATGCATCTGCTGCTTCAGATTTTGGAAGAAGGTCAGGTCACGGACAACTTCGGACGCAAGATCGACTTCCGTAATACCATCATCATTCTCACCTCCAATGCCGGAGCTGAAGTGATCAAACGCCAGACCACGCTTGGCTTTGCGGCCATGGGGCAGGATCAGGCTGACAATGGTGCCATCAAAGAGAAGATCACCGAAGCCGCGAAGAAGTACTTCAAGCCTGAGTTTCTCAACCGCTTGGATGACCTCGTCGTCTTCCGCATGCTTGAAAAGCCAGAACTGACACAGATCGTCGATCTCGAAGTCAGCAAAGTCGTCGCCCGCCTGAAGAAGAAGAACATCAACATCGCTCTCGACACGACAGCGACCGAGTTCCTCATGAAGGAAGGTTACGACCCACAATACGGAGCCCGTCCAATGCGCCGTGCGGTGGAGAAACACATCGAAGACCCACTCGCCGAGCATCTGCTACGCGGAGATGTCCGGGAAGGCGATATCGTCAAAGTTTCTTTCGACCCAGAAACCAAACGTCTCAAATTCGCTGCCGAAAGCGCACCGAAGATTGTCGAGGAATCCGTCGCTTAGTCGCAACACAAACACATAGTCACACGTTGAGGGCGGATGCTTTATCGCACCGCTCTTTTCGTTTCCCTATTCGTCGTCCAGACACTCATCGCTTACGATGAAACCCAATTAGCAGGCATTCAGACAGCCATGCAGCAGGCTGTCGCAGCCAAACAAGCGGCGGGAGTCGTCACGCTGGTCATGGAAAAAGGCCGAGTCATTCACCACGAAGCCACAGGCATGGCCGACATCGCTAAAGGCCGCAAGATGGAGAAAGACGCCATTTTTTGGATCGCCTCCATGACCAAGTCCGTGAATGCAGCCGCCATCATGATCTTGGTGGATGAGGGAAAGCTCAATCTCGATGAACCTGCCTCAAAGTGGTTGCCCGAACTGGGTCGGATAAAGCTAACGAACGGCAGTGTTCCCGCAAAGTCCATCACCCTACGCATGCTGCTGAGTCACACAGCGGGCATCGCCTTCCCTCCTAGAAAACCCTCAGATGGAGCCATCTCACTTAAATCATACGTCAAATCTTTGATCAGCGCCCCGCTGGCCTTCCAACCCGGCAGCAGCTACGAGTATGGTTTTGGGCCTACCGTTGCCGGACACATTTTGGAGATCGTTTCCGGCATGAAATACGATCAGTTTCTCAAAGAGCGCCTGTTCACGCCGTTGGGGATGAAGGATACTCAGTTTCACTTGGACGAAGCACACCGCGCCCGAGTCGCCCGCACTTACAAAATGGATGAGGACACTCACGAACTGGTCCCTGGATACAATCCTTTTGTCACCAGTGACGTCAGCGTCACCCATATGACCGAACCCTCGGGAGGATTATTTTCCACAGCCACCGATATGGGCCGCTTTTACGCTATGATCGCAGCTGGCGGTGAATGGGAAGGAAAGCGTCTCTTGTCAGCCCAAAGCGTTAAAGACATGACTACGCCAGTCACAGTTGGAAGCAAAGCTCTTAATTACGCCTGCGGCTGGCAGTGCAATACGGCAAGCCAGCGAGTTTGCCCATCCATGCCCGTCGGCAGCTTCGGCCATGGTGGTGCTTTTGCCACGAATGGCTGGATCGCGCCTGACCAGCAAATCGTCACGGTTTATCTCGTGCAAAACGTCCTCATTCCCGACAGTGGCAAACCCAAAGAACTTTTCCAAAAAGCCGTCGTGGAATCCTTTGGAATCGCCATCTTCGCACCAAAAGCCAAGAAATAACACCTCGGGCCACTCGCCCTAGGTAAATAAAAGCACAAATCAGGGCTCTCTAATGATAAAAAGGCTTGGGCTTAACCACAAAAGTTGATATTCGTGGTTTATTCCGCGCTTAAAATTTTTGTCGATGATTCGCTCCCAGCTCCGGCCAGCCTTCTCAAATTTCCTCTCGTTCCCGATCTTGGGAGCCTGTTGCTTCATGATCGGCACCTCCAGCCTGAAAGCAGGTCCTGAAAGCGGAGGAACCGTAAGCATCGCCGAGCGTGAAATACAGAGTCGCGGCAACGTGATTCAAACACAACTCGGGCGCATCGAAGAAGCTGACAAATTGCTCAAAGCAGGCAACACAGCTCAAGCTTTAGCGATTTACGAAGAAGCCTACAACAGCATTCCGGATCTCCCAATGGCCCAGGAGGCCAAAAGCTACGCCCGTCAGTCATACCTAAATGCAGGACTTATCAGAGCTCAGGAGCTGACGAATGAGGCAGATTATCCAGCAGCGACCAAAATTTTGGACACGCTGGACAGCGCCACCGTTGCCAAGGGACACCCCAGCATCAGTGCCCTCCGACTTAGATTGGCTGACCCAGACCGCTACCCACCTGCCCTGACACCAGCGCACATCAAGAACGTCGAGGAAGTCCAGCGTCTTCTCACCCTCGCAGGCTCCCAGCATGAGACGGGCATGTATGACAAGGCGCTCGAAACCTACGAAAGCGTTCTCCGCATTGATTCCACCAATTCAGCAGCCCGCAGAGGCATGGAAGCCGTCGAAAGAGAACGCGGGCGTTATTTCGATGCCGCTCGTGATCACCAACGGTCTCGGATGCTGAATCAGGTGAGTGAACTTTGGGAAGACAAACCCAAAATGAAATCGGCTGACCTAACAAGCCTGTTTGGAGGCAGTACAGTCGCCCCAGAAGCCACTACATCTGCTAAAAAAGGTCGCGACTCCATTGTGGCCAAACTCAAAGAGATTAAGCTCGAGCGCATCGACTTTACAAGCGCTGCCCTGGAAGAAGTTATCGAGTACCTTCGTCTTCGCTCAAGAGATCTCGACCCATCTGGCAAAGGTGTGGATTTTGTGCTCAGCTTGCCAGCAGATCAACCAGTACCGCCTGTAACCCTCAATCTCGTCAATGTACCGATTGAAGAAGTGCTGCGCTACGTCACCGAAATTAGTGGCGTGAATTTCAGAGTCGAGGAGTTCGCCGTTCGAATCGTGTCCATGTCTGACACCAATCAGACTTTGATATCCAAGACTTATCGAGTCCCCCCAGACTTCATTTCCACAGCAGCCATCAGCAGTGCTCCTGCAACTGGTGCAGCGGATCCTTTCGCAGCCGGTAATCCTGCGACACCAGCAACTGCATTGGTGCGTCGCATGGGAGCCAAAGAGTTCCTTGAAAGCCGAGGTATAACTTTTCCAGAAGGCGGTGCCGCCTCTTTCAATCCCGTCTCTAACACACTTACGGTCAGGACCACTGCCAACAACATCTATCTTGTGGACAGCTTGGTAGAACAATCACTGAATAGCTCCCCTAAAATGGCTGTGATTGAAGTGAAGATTGTTGAAATCACAAATGACAAACTGGATGAGGTCGGGTTCGATTGGTTACTAGAAGGCTTTGGGTCTAAAGTAGAATTTGCAGGAGGCAGCGTTGGGAATGCCCAGAAAAACAGCTTTGGATTTGATGAGTTCACCATGAATAGCGCCCTCTCGAAGACTGCCATGGGCCCAATAACTGCCGGTCTAAGAAGCTCTGGAGATACCAACGCAAGTCGATCAATTGATCAGATATTATACGGATCGAATAATACCGAATCCAAAAGGTCCCCCGGGATTCTTTCTCTAACAGGAGTACTCACAGACCCACAATTTCAAGTAGTCTGGCGAGCTCTCGATCAAAAAACAGGCATTGACGTCGTATCAAAACCGTCCGTCATAACTAGGAGTGGTAACAAGGCGAGTGTAGAAATCATTCGCGAATTGATTTATCCGACAGAATTCGACCCCCCGCAAATTCCGACCAACATAGGTGGAAACATAGTATTATTTGATGCGGATACAGGCGAGTTACTACCCCAAGAAATCCCTCCTATTCCAGTTACCCCAACAACTCCAACGGCTTTTGAAACCCGACGAGTAGGAACGATATTGGAAGTAGAACCTGTTATTGCTGATGACGGAAGGTCTGTTGATCTTACCATCACCCCAGAATTAACTGAGTTTGATGGCTTCGTTAATTATGGCTCCCCAATCAACACCGTAGGAACTAATACCAATTCAAATGGTGATTTCATAAGCACTGAAAAAGTTGAGTTGACTCCAAACACCATTCTGCAACCGATTTTCTCAAGCAAGAAAGTTGCAACAGGAGTTAAAGTTTACGACGGTGCAACAGTAGTCCTTGGCGGTTTAGTTACAGAACAATCTACCACGATTGATGATAGAGTCCCACTACTCGGAGATCTACCAGTGGTAGGCAGATTGTTTCAGAGCAAAGTGAAACAACGGAGAACCAAAAACTTGATATTGTTTGTTACAGTCAAAGTGGTCGATCCCTCCGGAAATCGAATCAATCCATAAAAAAGTTGAGGGGGTTTTGCAGAGTATTGGTGGATTAATATACTGTGTTCCAGCGTCTTAAATCCGTTCATGATATCGATACCTGCTGGCTCTTGACACCTTCGGGCGAACTCTTTCATCGCCGTTCACGTGTCTTATACCCGCCTCGCTGACTGTTCCTAAGAATCTTGTCCATCTTACGGCACACTTCTACAGCAACCCAAAAAGGGGACACTCAATTTCTTGCTTGGCTTGGCTAGGTCTTTGCCTGTATTAGAGGAATGGACATCAATAAACTTGCTACTGACTTTGCTGGATTCGTGTGGGGACTGCCTCTGATTGTGCTGCTTTTTGGCACACATTTATTTCTCACGTTTCGCACAGGCTTTATTCAAAAGCACTTGTTCAAAGCCATCAAGATCTCCTTCTCCAATGAGAAAGATGGAGTCGGTGATGTGTCGCAGTTTGGCGCGCTGATGACGGCCTTGGCTGCTACCATCGGTGCGGGAAACATCATCGGTGTGGCGGGTGCTGTGGCCGTGGGGGGGCCAGGAGCTGTGCTCTGGATGTGGCTGACGGGTGTCTTTGGCATCGCTACCAAGTATTCTGAAGCTGTGCTGGCTGTGAAATACCGCGTGCAGATGCCTGATGGAACCTATGCGGGCGGGCCGATGTATGCCATGGAACGTGGCATGGGGCAGAAGTGGCTTGGTGTCACATTTGCCGTCTTCACGGCTATCGCAGCTTTTGGCATCGGCAACATGTTCCAAGCAAATGCGGTCGTGGATACACTCAAAAACTACCTTCAGCCTGCTGAAGAAAATGTGGCGATGCTGCGCTGGATCGTTGGTGGTGTGATGGCTGCCATCACGGCTGCGGTGATCTTGGGCGGCGTCAAAAGCATCTCCCGAGTTTGTGGTTACCTCGTGCCGATCATGGCAGTTGGGTACATCATCGGCTGTGTACTCATTCTCATCAAAAACGCCTCTGTGCTTCCGCAGGCGTTCTTGGACATCTGGAATGGTGCCTTTGCCGGGCAGGCTGCGATTGGCGGTTTCCTCGGGGCTGGGATGCGTCAGGCGGTGCAGGCCGGTATTGCCCGTGGCCTGTTTTCCAACGAATCCGGTCTAGGCAGCGCGCCGATCGTGGCGGCAGCGGCGCAGACGCGGAATCCGGTGCGTCAGGCTTTGGTTTCCTCAACCGCCACGTTCTGGGATACGGTGGTCGTCTGTTTGATGACAGGTCTGGTCATTGTCAGCAGTGGTCACTGGAAAGAAGGTTTGGATAAAGGCGCCCTGACGACGGCTGCCTTTGCTGATCTTCATACCCTTGGGCCAGTGTTTCTTATCTTTGGTCTCACGACCTTCGTGTTTTCCACCATTCTGGGGTGGAGCTACTACGGTGAAAAAGCAGTGGAGTAC
>CANHTV010000123.1 GCA_947463285.1 Verrucomicrobiaceae bacterium
GAGTGTGGTGATGTCGAGGCTCTTGTCGATGCCGTGGTCCTGAGCTTCAGTGCAGAAGCGCCCGATCTCAGGGCCAACTTTGGGCTGATAGAGCAGCTTGGAGAAGTCGAGGCCTTTGGCCTTCCAATGATCGACGGCCTTGCGAGCCTCAAGCAGGTCTGTGCGACCGACCATTTCTTCCAATCGACGGAAGCCGAGCTGGGCCATGAGCTCACGCACCTCAGTGGCGATGAAGGTCATGAAATTGACCGTGTATTGAGGATCACCGCTGAACTTCGAACGAAGATACGGATCCTGGGTAGCGACACCGACGGGGCAGGTGTTCAGATGGCAAACGCGCATCATGATGCAACCTAGCGTAACCAGCGGTGCGGTGGCGAAACCAAACTCTTCTGCACCCAAAAGCGCGGCGATGACGACATCGCGACCAGTCTTCATCTGACCATCGGCTTCGACGACGATGCGCTTGCGTAGGTCATTCAGAACGAGCGTCTGGTGTGTTTCAGCAAGGCCGAGTTCCCATGGGATACCAGCGTGCTTCACGGAGGTCTGGGGGGAGGCACCTGTGCCGCCGTCGAAACCGGAGATGAGCACCACATCGGAGTGAGCCTTGGCCACACCGGCAGCGATGGTGCCGACGCCGACTTCAGAGACGAGCTTCACGCTGACGCGAGCTGCACGATTGGCGTTTTTGAGGTCGTGGATTAACTGAGCCAAGTCCTCAATGGAATAGATGTCATGATGCGGTGGTGGTGAGATCAGCCCCACACCCGGAGTCGAGCCACGCACCTTGGCGATCCATGGATAAACCTTGGAACCAGGAAGCTGGCCACCTTCACCAGGCTTGGCACCCTGGGCCATCTTGATCTGGATTTCCTTAGCTTGGCTCAAGTAGAGGCTGGTGACACCAAAGCGGCCCGAAGCGACCTGCTTGATGGCGCTGTTCTTGGAGTCACCTTTTTCATTGGTCCAAGTATAGCGATCTGGATCTTCGCCGCCTTCACCCGTATTTGACTTACCGCCTACACGGTTCATGGCAATGGCGAGGGCTTCGTGAGCTTCACTGGAGATGGAGCCGTAGCTCATGGCACCCGTTTTGAAGCGCTTCATGATGGACTCGACACTTTCGACCTCTTCAATCGGCACGGGAGTGCTGGCCTTGAAGTCGAGCAAACCACGCAGTGTGTAGCGCTCTTTGAGCTGCTCATCGACGAGCTTGCTGTAAGCTTTGAAGGTTTCAAAGCTGCCTGTTCGCACGGCTTTTTGCAGGGTGTGAATGGTCAGCGGATTGAACAGGTGGGCTTCGCCGTCTTTGCGCCACTGATACTCACCACCGACTTCCAGCGTTGGCGAATTGGCCTCGCGCTCAGGGTAGGCGTGACTGTGACGCTGAATGGACTCCTCTGCGATAACATTGATGTCAGCCCCTTCGATGCGGGTGCTCGTGCTGGTGAAGTATTTATCAACCACAGCTTGATTGAGGCCCACGGCTTCAAAGATTTGTGCACCGCGATAGCTCTGCATCGTGCTGATACCGATCTTCGAGGCGACTTTGATAACGCCTTTTGTGGCCGCTTTGATGTAATTGTACACCGCCTTCGGGTGATCAATGTTCACGAGCAAGCCCTGGCGGATCATGTCGTCCAGCGTTTCAAAAGCGAGGTAAGGATTAATCGCCCCACAACCGTAGCCGATAAGCGTGCAGAAATGATGCACTTCGCGAGGCTCTCCAGACTCCAGAACGATGTCGCACTGGGTACGTGTTCCCTTCTTGATCAAATGGTGGTGCAAACCACCGACGGCAAGCAGCGCCGGAATGGGGGCCTTGTCCTTGCCGATGCCACGATCCGAAAGAATGAGGATGTTTTTGCCTTCAGTGACGAGCTTATCAGCCTTGGCGCAAAGTTCGTCCATGGCTTTTTCCAAACCAGCGGTTCCTGCCTTTGGATCAAAGACGATTTCGAGAGTCTCCGATTTGAACTGTCCCTGAGCGATGCATTTGAGCTTAGCTAGCTCCTCATTGCTGAGGATCGGTGTTTTCAGTTCGATCAGATGGCAGCTTTCTGGTTTCGGATCGAGCAGATTGCCTTCGGCACCAATCGTGGTGATGGAGGAGGTGATGATTTCCTCACGGATACAGTCAATCGGCGGGTTGGTGACCTGGGCGAAGAGCTGGTGGAAGTAGTCGTAGATGAGCTTCGACTTGTTTGAAAGCACGGCGATAGGCGTGTCCGTGCCCATGGAGCCAATGGCCTCCACCCCGTCACGAGCCATAGGCACCAAAAGTTTACGCAGATCTTCGAAGGTATACCCGAAGGCCTGCTGGCGCTGAAGCACGCTCTTGTGATCTGATTCAGGCAAGGAGACGGCCTCTTTCACATCCGCCAGCTTCACGAGATGCTTGTCCAGCCACTCGCGGTAAGGCTTCTCACGGGCGATTTTCTCTTTGATCTCGTCGTCGGGCACGATACGACCTTCTTCCATGTTCACGATGAACATTTTGCCAGGCTGCAGACGGCCTTTGTGCGCCACATTTTCAGGGGCAACGGGCAACACACCCGCTTCGGAGCCCATGATCACGAGGTCATCCTTCGTCACGTAATAGCGTGATGGGCGCAGACCATTGCGATCCAGTGTCGCGCCAATCATCGTGCCATCCGTGAAAGCCACGGAAGCCGGGCCATCCCATGGCTCCATGAGGCAGCTGTGGTATTCGTAGAAGGCTTTTTTCGCCTCGCTCATGGACTCATGGCCGCTCCAGGGCTCAGGAATCATCATCATCATCGCGTGTGGCAGCGAGCGGCCACTGAGCACGAGGAGTTCGAGCGAGTTGTCAAAAATGGTGGAGTCAGAGCCGTCCGTGTTGATGACGGGTTTGATCTTATTGATGTCATCGCCAAACAGCTCCGAAGCGAACAACGACTGGCGGGCATGCATCCAGTTGATGTTGCCGCGTAGGGTGTTGATTTCGCCGTTGTGGGCGATGTAGCGATACGGGTGAGAACGCTCCCAGTTGGGGAAGGTGTTCGTGGAAAAACGGGAGTGAACCAGCGCGAGGGCGGACTCCATGTCTTCATCCTGCAAGTCGAGGAAGTAAGCTCCGACCTGATGCGGCGTGAGCATGCCTTTATAGACCAGCGTGCGGCACGAGAAGCTCGGCGCGTACCAGTTGGAATCCACATTCTTCACGCGGATGGCATTGTGAGCCACCTTGCGGAGCACATACAATTTGCGCTCGAAAGCCAGATCGTCGGCACAAGCCGCATGACGCTTCACAAAGACCTGACGGATAAAAGGCTCGCTGGCCTTGGCCGACTTGCCCAGCGTGGAGTTGTCGGAAGGCAGGTCACGCCAGCCGATGACGGCCATGCCTTCTTCAGCAGCCACTTTGTCGAAGATTTCCTGGCCCTTGGCACGAGCAGCCGGGTCTTGAGAGGTGAAGATATTGGCCACGCCGTACTGGCCCTGCTCTGGCAGCTCAAAGCCAGCCCTCTTCGCAGCTTTCACCAAAAATTTGTGCGGCTTCTGAATCAGAATGCCTGCGCCGTCACCCGTGTTTTCTTCCACACAAGCTCCGCGATGATCGAGATTTTCCAAGATCGTCAGAGCATCAGCCACGATTTTGTGGGATTTTTTCCCTTTCATATGACACACGAACCCGACGCCGCAGGCGTCGTGCTCATTGTTCGGATCATAAAGGCCTTGTTTCGGTGGGAGTCCGTGATTCGTCATTTTAGTACAAAAGGGGGCGGCATTTAGCCAATGATGCGTGATAAATCAACCTCTGAATCCAAACAGACCTTAAACCAGCCTGTGGATAACTTGTTGAGGTTGTGAATAACAACCCCAAGCAAGCACTAGCAGGGATAAAACGTCTGTAAGCGCTGAGTGGATTCAGGCCTTATAAATCAAGGCAAAATCAACTATGAGTCCCCCCGGTCTGCGCCAGAAACATCTCCCAGTCTCTCACTTGATGGGTGTTCCTAATAAGATGAGAAACTGGCACCTCGCGCGGGGCTGTGGGACGACGCAGGAGCTTCAAGCCAGCTTCATCGGGCAATTTACTGCCTTTTTTGCTGTTCACTTTTTTGTCAGCCAGGACGCAGTTGTCCCAGGTACTTTTGCCACCCCGAGAGACGGGCACGATGTGGTCGATGTTGCCTTCGTTGGGCTTCAGCTTGCGACCGGTGTACTGGCAAACCCCGCCATCGCGTTCCCAGATGGCTTTGGCACAGAATTTCGGACGACGCTTGGGCACTCGGTCAAAACGGGCCAGCACGAGTACGGTTGGCACACGCACGGGGCCTTTGACGGTGCCGATGCTATTGTCCCCTGGATTGACCGGCAGCTTCATCCAGTCACCCCAGGTCACAGGCGTCATGTCATCTGTGGCGGAGATTTTTAGAGCCGTCGCATTGCCTGTGGCCATCATGCTAAAGGCATCCGCAGGGGTCTTCACGCCGATGGCTTGCCAATTTCGGTTCAACACCAAAACAGTCGTTTTATTCAGAACGTCACTCATAGTTTTGCCTTTGAGAAAAGGGTTGAAGCATCACCGCACGAAAGGACTTCGCGCAGCGGTGTTCGCTCTGGGACCGTGAGGCTAGTCAGCATCATTGGTTTGCCAAGTGGCAAGTTTGACAGAAAAGGGAGTTGGGCGGGCGGAGCTGGAAAATGAGGAATCAGTCAATCTGAATAGCTCGCGAAAGCTCAAAAGCCACCCACAGGAGTCCGCCCTTCGAGCTGCGTCATTCTTTCGTCATTCGTGCTTACTCATTCGTCATTGGCGCGCAGCGACTCAGTCCTCGGCCGCTCCCTCCGGGTACATCTTGACGATGCGCGGACGAAACTCGCCGAGCATATCCACGAGGTCGGTCTGCGCGGCCATGACGCTCTGGTTGTCTTTGTAAACCACGGGCAATTCGTCGATGTCGGCGCTGAGGAGTTCGACACCGGCGGCGTAGCGGCCCATGAGCTTCATGGCAGCCCAGTATGCCTGGCCTGCTACCTCCTCAAAGGTGAGCCGCACGAGGTGCTTCAGCTCCTTTGGCAGGCCGTAGCGACGATTCATCGCGATACGGCTGTAATTCTGGCACACCTGCGCTCCCGTGCCGCGCGAGCCGCTGTGGCTCAGCAGCGCGAGGTATTCACCCGGCGGCAGGTCAAAGCCGCCCTCCTTCAGCGCGGCGGATTGCTTCGCATTCACGTCAAAGGCGCCGAACTCGACAAAGTGATTCCCGGAGCCGCTCTAACCGAGCTGCGCATAGGCTTTGTCTTTGAAACCTCGCGTGATGGGCGAAACGGACCCATCTTCTTCCATGACCTCGAACTGGCGCTTCTCATTGTACGCGCCGACGATGCCAAAGCAGGTCTCGCTTTCGAGGATGTTCCCAGACGGTCCCTCTGACCCGCGATGGTGATCGCTTTGCGATCATAAACCGAGAGCCGCATGCGACACGCGATGTCCACGCAGACCGCATACGGGATCACGCAATCTTCCGTCGCGAGCACACCACCGATGGGCAGTCCCTAGCCCTGATGCACATCCGGCATAAGCGCTCCCGCGACCGCCAACGGCAGCGCACAAGCATTCGCCATCTGCTGCACCGCCTGCGCCTCCAGGCCGGTGCCTCACTGCGCCGACGGCGCGAGCACATCACGCTGCTTGTAGGACGGCGCATAAAAATCCCGCGCAAACACCTCGCGCAGCGGATCGCCGGGAAACGATTCCGGCTTCGCGATGATCGCGCCCAGTTCGTCTTCCCGCCCTGCGCCATGAACTTCGCGATGAAGTCCATGCCAGACTGGATCACCGCACCCTGCGGCACGCCGAGTCGGGTGAGGTCGTTCGGATTCATGGTGGTGAGTGAGTAGAGTGATGGAGTCGTGGAAGGTGAAAAATGGGCACAGGTGCCCGGTAGTGGTGTTCGTTCTAGGGAACGCAAAGTGCTAAGGGCGTACAGCCAAGAGTTCCAAACGACCGCGTGGTGTGCTTTGGCGATGGTTTGGACTCTCTGCTCTTGGCTCTCTCCTCTAAGCTTCTGAATGGGTCGGCCCTGCTGGATTCACACCAGCATCTTCCGGGTTATGAGCCCGACGCTCTGACTGTTAAGCGACAGACCAAAGAAAGTGGTCAGATACCCAGGTGCTGCCCTGGGCCTGTCTTGGTCCCAAACCAAGAGAGTTCGCTGGCTCTCTCGTATCCGATGAAACTGGACGTGCGCCCCAGACTTGCACTGGTTAAAGTGGACTTGCGAACCACTGGCTCGGTAACTTCGCCATGCGTACGAAATAAATAAAATGGTTCCCACAGCCGGATTGGCTTCGCCTGTGCGGTTTGATGCTTTGCGCTTGGATATTGCCGCTTCGCGGCATGGCGCACGCACCGACACCGCCTCGTTCACAAAAAGGAATGCTGACTTTTACAATATGCAGGATGTGTGAAATGGTTCCCCCCGCGAGGATTAGCACCTCGAGCCTTCACTTCCGCAAAGTGGCGCGCCTGTTCTCTTACACTTCGGAAGCTTGTTGAAACGGTGCGGCATGTCAGCGCTACCCCGACGTATCGAATTTGGTTGTGCCTGCGCGATAGCAAAAAATCGAGAGCACTTGGATCATTACTGATGACGTCAGATGGCAGTTCATGGATTGGGTTGAAGGTGACTGAGATTGCCACGAGCTTTAATCAGTGAATTACAATTTAGGCATCTCTTTTATCTCAATCTTCAACAAAAGGCCCTTTGTTTTTCTTTGCTTAAGAGTCATGGAAAGGCCTTCTCAAATGCCTCCACATTGGCCTTCATCACAGCCACGAAATCGCTGCCGTCAGGGACGTTGCCACAGGGATCAAACGTCACGCTATTCACGCCGATGGCTTCCAGCTTGGCGACGCTGTCTTGGGCAGGATCCCCCTCCCAGATCATCCACTTCGCCGGATGCGTGGAGAGAATGCTCTTGAGCTCCTCCATGGCTTTGTCATCAGGCACTATCTCAGGCTCCCACAGGACCGACCTGACATTGAGTGCATAACGCCTGGCGAAATAGTGATACACAGGATGCGAGGCAACGAGTGGCGCATTGGCGATGCGTTTGCCCACGGCAAGCAGTCGCGCATCGAGAGCTTCGAGTTCGGCCTTCAGCGCTGTGAAGTTCTTTGATGCATCAGGATTAAATTTGGTTAGCGCTTTGGCAACAGCATCAGCCTGCTGAATAGCCTGCTGAAAATCAATCCAAGTCGTAAAGGCGGTGCCGCTATGGCTGTGCTCACCGCCGGGACCGTGGCTGTGCGTGGCATCGGCTTTGATCCCGATGTACTGCGCCTTGAATCCAGCCGAAGTGTCCACAAGCTTTGACTGAGGCAGTGTGACCTTCTCGGCCCACTTCGAGTAATTGGCACCGTTCATGAAGATGATGTCCGCGCTTTGAAAGCCCGCGATGGCTGAATCGTCAGGCTGCCAGAAGACAGGATCTTCATCGCTAGGAGCGGGGAATTTCACTTCAACCGAATCTCCCCCGATGCGCTCGGCAAAGTATTTCAGCGGATAGTTCGCCACATAAACCTGCGGCTTGCCAAATTTGGGCGCAACCTTCTCCGTCGATGTTGGATCACCAGGCTTACAGGCAGTAAGAAGGATGGCTGTTGCGAAGAGAATGGATGTTAAAGAGGTCTGATTCATGGCAGGTTTTGAAACGCGTAAAAAGGAACGTCTCTCGCCTTCATCTCCGCAAACATCGACCTGTCAAATGCGCCAGAAATCCTGCGCGGGATAGCTCAGGCAGAAACATCAGCAATTTTTGCGTCCAAAACCAAGAACCTGCCGCCTTATATATCTGACATGAATCGGTTCCGACTTTCCAATGCCCTTGTTGTTCTGTGCAGCTTTGCCTGCGGCAGCGCTCTTGCATCGAATCATGATGCCCAGCGTGCGGCCATGATCTTTTTCGAAAAAGAAGTCCGGCCTATTTTGGTCAACCGCTGCTACGAATGCCACAGCAACACCCAGCAAAAAGGCGGCCTGCGAGTGGATCATGTCGGCTATATGAAAACGGGTGGTGACACCGGCCCGGCATTGATTCCCGGCAAGCCTGAAAAGTCTCCTCTCATCCAGGCGATCCATTACAAAGATGAAGACTTTCAGATGCCGCCCAAAAACAATGGCGGCAAAATGCCCGACGCAGAGATCGCAGTGCTGGAAAAGTGGATCAAAATCGGAGCACCGTGGCCCGAAGACAGCTCAAAAAAAGTGGTCGTCACCGAAGGCGGCTTTACCGAAGAGCAGCGAAACTATTGGTTTTTCAAGCCAGTCGCCAAAGTGGCTTCGCCTAACATCCAAAGTGACTGGGTGCGCAATGACATCGACCGGTTTGTGCTGGCAAAACAGAAGGAAGTAAATCTTGATCCCGCCACTGAGGCGGATCGACACGAGCTGATTAGGCGCGTCTATTTTGACCTTCACGGCCTGCCTCCGACGCGTGCGCAGGTGGATGCCTTTGTTCATGACAAGAGCCCAAATGCCTATGAGAAACTGGTGGACGAGTTGCTCTCCAGCCCGCGTTACGGCGAACGCTGGGCTCAGCACTGGCTGGACCTGACGCGCTACGCGGAGAGTGATGGTTATAATGCCGACGCCTATCGTCCGTCAGTCTGGCCTTACCGTGATTATGTCATCAAGTCGTTCAATGACGACAAGCCATATGACCAATTTGTACGCGAGCAACTCGCAGGTGATGAGATCGCGCCCAATGATCCGAATGTAATGATCGCCACGGCCTTCCTTCGTCATCCGGTTTATGAGTGGAATCAGCGTGATGTGCGTGGTCAGTGGGACATCATTCTCACGGACATGACGGATACCACAGGCGAACTATTTCTGGGTCTGAGCATGGGCTGTGCTCACTGCCATAACCACAAGTTTGATCCCATCCTGCAAAAAGATTATTACCGTCTGCGGGCCTTTTTGGCCCCCGTGCAGTGGCGCGATGATCTGAAGCTGGCAACGCC
>CANHTV010000124.1 GCA_947463285.1 Verrucomicrobiaceae bacterium
GTTCGGCCCCGGCACCCCGGGTTTGTAGAGACCGATGAGCTTAAACAACTGGTCTTTGCGCCCGAGATTATTCTGCACGGAGGCGACAAAACGCTTCATGATCTGCGGCTCCTGGCGCTCGGCGAGAAACTCGAAAAACGGATGCGATTTGATCTCGGTCAGATGGTTATTGATCAACTGCGGAGCACTCAGCTCCCCCGCACCACCACGGCCCATCTCCGGTAAATTCAGCACATTGCCATCGCCGATGCGCATCCTGAGCTTGGCCTCAGCTTCATAGACCTTGGCGCCCATGCCGAGCATGTAGAAAACAACGGCGGCCACCGGGATCGCGGCCAAAGCCGCCATAAGCCAGTAGCGGCGCATGTAGCCAAGGAGATCAGCCAGACTGATGATCGACTCTGTAAACTGAGGAGCCGGTGTGGATAGAAAAGGACTGTGATCGACCTGCGAAAGCGGTGAAGGCAGGGCCAGGGATGCTGTCGGAGCCTGCGGGATGAGCGCCCGCGAAGTGCCCGACGCCCCGGGAATGGTCGGGACGTTAGGTTTGGGATCGAGCGCGAGTTGATAAGCCATACAGGGCGGAACAGAGGGGGAGGAGTATCAAGCACCCGACGTCAGAGGGCAAGGTGTAGCAGAGTTTGTTTGCGCAGCGGTTTCTGGAGCAAGGCGCATGGCGCTGAGGATGATTTGATTCACGAGGCGGACATCAAAGACCTCTTCGGCGAGGCGGCGGCTGGCGCGGCCTTTGATCGCAATTTGATCAGGGTTTTCCATAAAATAGGTCATCGCCTGCACCACCGCCGCGACATCGCGGGGTGGACAAAGAAAACCGTTTTCCGTGCCCCGCACGCATTCGCGAGCGCCGACCGAGTCCGTGGTGATCACCGCCCGCCCTGTGGAAAGGGCCTCCAAGGTGGCATGAGGCACGCCTTCGCGATACCAGGTGGGCAGACAAAAAACGTGCATCGTTTTCAGCAGTGCAGGCACATCACGCACCATGCCGTGATGCGTCAGCGTGCCTTCATGCACCCACTGCTGGACCTCCGCCTCCTCCACACGATTCGGATTCGGATCAAAAGGACCGACAAGATGAAACTCCGCCAGAGGAAAGCGCTGCCGGATCTGCCGGGCCGCCTCAGCAAAAACGCGCACGCCTTTGCTTACCAGCAGGCGACTCACCAGCACGAAACGCACACGCCCGGCGGCGATGTCTGCATTTCCATCGAGAGGCACATGCGGATACTCGTCCAAATTCACTCCAGAGCCGGCTGTCACATGCACTGGCACACCAGCCGGCAGCATCTGCATCTCGGTAAAGAGCTGCACATCATCTCGATTCTGCATGAAAATGACATCCGCCCGCTTCAAGGCAAAACGATGCAGCGCCTTAGACACCCATTGCACCGCCGCCTGCTTCAGCGTCTCCGGTTTCACAAAGGTAAAACCAAGCCCAGGAAGCAAGGCATAGACGCGAGGCACACCTGCCAGACGAGCCACCACGCAGCCATAAACCACAGACTTGATCGTGTAGGCAAACAAGGCGTCGGGAGCTTCACGACGAAACAGGCGAAACATGTCCATCCAGGTGATCCAGTCCTTCATCAGATTCACTCGGCTACGCACCATGCGGATCGGTTCATGTCTGCCGCCCAGGCTTTGGACAAAAGCACGCACATGAGGGTAGTCCTCAGCCGCAGAAGTCACCACCCGACAGCCATGACCAGCGAATTCACGGATCAAGTCACCCCTGTGATAGATCAGCGTGTTGGCATCAGCAGTGAGGACGATAACTTTCATTCAGCAGATTCAGAGGCCGTGGATTTACGAACAGGCGCGGGAGAGATGTTCCGAGCCAGATCAAAACGACGCTTGGCCCAGCGCAGAAGACAAAAAAGCAAAGCTCGTGGACGCCATTGATGAAAGCATTCCATGTCGATTAGAACACGCTTGTCGCCGCTCCATTCGCGTTTGTAGCGGTAGTCACCTGGCAGAAAATCCACCAGTTTCAGGCCACGCTGGATGGCCGCAAAGACACAGGCCCTCACAGACATGTTACCCATGCTCACGTGCGCAAAAGCAGGATTCCAACCGAGCTGATAAACATAAAGCTCATCAAGATAACAAAAGGCGTAAACAGCTCCCACAGCCGCACCATCCACCATGATAAAGCTAAGCTGCATCTCACCTGTCGGAATCCACTTTAAGCACAGTTTTTGATGAAGACGCTTCGCCGCAGGCCGCAGGAAAGAACTGACACCATCAGGCCAGTGCATGGCGTGGAGTTCAAAGAACTTCTGCATCGCCTCTGCGGGAGAAATTTCCTGACCGGCCACGGCCACGATAGCTTCGAGCTTGGTCGTCAAAATGGACCAGTAACGGCGGATGTTGCGGCGAAAATTACCCGGCTTGGTTGCCTCGTAAGCCTCCCAGGTTGCAGGCAGTGGGAAGCAATGACAGTATGATCGATTCAGCACGCCAGCCAAACTTCCAGTTCGGCGCAACTCAGCCATCAGCATCGGCTGATTCGGAGATTCCTCGGGCACTTTGTTGAGGCGCACGACATCCCATCTGGCACGACTGTTGGCGATCACCCTGACCAGCAAGGGTGTGATTTCCGCCTCCTGCCCGGCAGGCACCAGCAGATCCAGACGCTCGCCCTGCAATTGACCCAGCCCGTTGATAAAACCCAGGTGCCGCAAGTGCTGACGCCCGCCGTCCATCTCCGTGCCGATCACGAATGGGGCAATACCCCTGACAGTGCCGGATTCATCTTTGACCACCCCCAGACAGAGCTGGAAATGATGCTGAAACTCCTCCCACCAAAGCCGGACGTAATCCCAAGCCAGGAACGGACTGCGTGTAGCAGAGGCTTTCAGCAAGGAATCCCAGACGGGCTCCAAGGCCGCGAAACCGGCTTCATCGCGAATGATCTCCAGCCTCATGGGTTTCCTCCTTTTTTCGCTAGCATCTCAGCAATGGTGCGCCGCGCTACATAGAGTTTCTCCACATCGTCATTCCAGTCGCCAAAACCACGGGCAAAGCTGTTTCCAGCCGATCTAGCCTCTTTTTCCAAACCCAGATCACGAGCCATCATGATGTAATCGTAATCATCCGCCATCTCACGCACCCACTTCAGCCTCATGCTGACCACAGGCTGATGACGACCATGACGCTTCTGGGTGGCGGGATAGATAAAGCTGCCGTCACCATTGAAGACCTCGCTTGAATCCCCCGTGTGAAAACTGTCCGCCTGCTGCCAGGGATCAATACCCGCGTGAGCATACAAGGTGTCCCAATAAGTCACGCCGGTGATGCCATGCAGAGGCATCAGCCAGCCGAGAATGCGATGATTGATCGGCGGAAAATCCAGACACCAGACGGGTGGATGACCTTCTTTGAGGACCTTGGGATTGCCATGGGCCTCAAGCCACTTCGCCGGTGTTTGCACCAGGGCGGTGTAGCACCAGACTTCATCGCCGGCCTTTAGTCGTCGCGGAATGTCACGCGTAGCTTTGGGGCCTTCCAGATCCTCCCAGACACTGCCGACATGTGGCACCCAGATGTCCACAAAGTCATCTAAGCGTCCCCAAAACCACGAGTCAGGCGCAGGCTGCTCCGTGCAGAGCATTGGGATCTTCACTCCATGCAAGGCCTCGGCTTCATTGAAAAAATCGCCCCACAGCCGCACCTTAGCATAGCCTTTTTCGCTGTTGGGTTCATCCAGATCACCCGAGATGAAATAACCGCGCTTTTCGCAGCCGATTTTCTTCATCAGCCTCATCCAGTCAGCGCAGTAGCGCATCGCAGCCGCACGATTTTTGCCCAAGGGATCAGCAAAGGGCCACGTCGGCCACAGCGGCAATCCCAGCGTGCTGGCGTGACGATGCAGGAGATGTTTTCTCATGCCGGCCTCGACTTTTTCAGCCTCCAGTTTGCCCGTGTTTGGTGAGGGATAGGTCGGGTAAGTGGCATCAATGCTCAGGCGATGTTCAGCAAAAAGATCGTAGTAAGTCTCCAACAAAGCCGCCAGTTCAGGCTCCAGAGGCTCCTTCTCGTGATCAAATCCATGCGCCTTGGCAATGGCACGCCAGATCGTCATGATGGAACTGCGCATCCGTGGCACGACAGGCAGATCCAGATTCGAAACCTGCACTGAGAGACTTGTGCGCGCGACTTCTTTACCTTCGGCTGATGAGATATTGACCTGCCCAGCATAGAGACCCGGCTTGGTGCCATAGGGCACAAAGACATCGACCCAAAAAGGCTGATTCACGCGCTTTTCGTTCGGCAAATCCTGCCAGGAAAAATCCTGAGGCACCAAGGCATCCGGGTAATCACCTAGCGGCAGCGGAGACATCGGCGTGGACTTCACCACCTTCACATAATGTTCTCGCAAAACGATGGGCGCTTTGATCGCGGCTCCCTCTGCACCTTTGAGTTCTGAAGCTGTCAGTTTCACCCCGCACACTTCGGAGGCAGGACCACTGACGATGATTTGCAGCGATTCCCACTCACCGCGAGCTGACTCCAAAACAACCTCAGCTTTTGGCACAGACTCCGTTCGCATCACCCGCCTCATGGCATTGACCTGGGTGATCTCAATCTCTGCCTGCGCGGTAGAAATCAGCAGAAGCCATGGCAAAAGGCGTCTCATGCCAGCACCTCCTGATAAATTTTTTCATAGCCACGGGCTACGACTTGAATGTCAAAACGATCGACGGCGTGCTGCCGAATCCGATCTGGTGCGGGTGATTTTTTTAGCATCTCTGCCCAGGCCAGCGCCAGCGCTTCAGGATCTTTAGCAGGCACCACCCGCCCCATGGACTCGATCAATCGAGCACAATCTCCCACATCCGTCGTCACACAGGGGACACCACATGAAAGCGCCTCCATGACCGTCATCGGGCAGGCTTCCGTGCGTGAAGAAAGTGAAAAGACATCGAACGCCGGATAAACGCGCTCAGGATCTGAACGAAAGGAGGAGAAATGCACCTGCTGGCGCAGTGGCACTAGGGACAAGGCCGCACGTGCAGAATCCTCCAGCTCATGCTCCAAGCCACCGCATAACCAAAAATGCGTCTCCGGCTGACGCATCTGCAAAATGGCAGCCGCGCGGAGCCAGGTCGCCAGATCTTTCATCTCATGAAATCGCCCGACATAACCCACCAAAGGAGCCTCTGCTGGTACACGCCACTCTTGACGCGCCGCCGCACGCGCCTCAGGATCAGGCACAAAACGAGAAGTCTCGATGCCATTCGGAACCCAGCGCATTCGAGCTTCAGGATAGCCGATGGGCAGATGATCTTCCATGGCAGCAGCCGAACAGGAAATCACCCGGGAAGGCACCCAGCGCGAAGCCACCCCGAGCAGGCTTCTGAACAGGAGTTTTTTCAATTCCGTGTCTCCTGGATTCGTGTGGATCTCACGGCAATGGATGCCCCAAACCGTCCGCCTTAAACCCGCAGCACGGGCACAAAAACCCCCGACAAAATCAGCATGGTGCATCCACGTTTGCAGAACATCAGGACTCAGCCTACGCAGTAGCCCCACCAGCTTGCGCAAGGTTTCACGTCGTAAGAACGCCAGGGATTCGAGATCATAGACTGCCGCACCAGCAGCCCGCAGTTCATTCATTTCCGCAGGCCAGGGGCGACCATCCATGACGATCACCGAAGTCCGCCAGATTCGACGATCCATCGCGGCGACGAGATTCCTCAGCATGGCTTCAGCTCCGCCACCAGCCGGTGCCGCTATGAAATGGGCGACATGTTTCATGCTCGGCCACCTCCCCGCCATTCACGCAGCATTTCAAACGCTCCTGAAGCCGTAGCTTCAGCCTCCCAGAGTGTCTCAGGCGAGCCATACCGAGGTAAAGCATAGGGATTAAGCCCCGGTTTCACCCGCCCGCTCATCATGGTGAAAGCAGCCTCAAAACCAGCCTCAGCCAGCAAGCCGCAGGTCTCAGTGCTAAAGTCATCCGAGCTGCCATTCGTGTAGGCAAAAAGCTTCGGCTCACGTCCAAGCTCAGCAGACAGCCTTTCGTGACAAATAAAGATCTCACGACGCTGCTGCTCTAAGCTGCACCGGGCCAGAATCGGATGAGAATGGGTATGCCCCCCGAGTTCTACCAAACCACTGGCCTGCATTTCCCGCGCCATGTCCCAAGTCATCGGCCTCGTCACTTCGGGCCGTGTTTTGGGCTTGGAAACCTCCGCACCATAGGCAGCTACAACCTGCCGCATTTCAGCATCAGGCAGGGCTTTCAGCTCTGCTAAAGTCGATGCCAATTTGGCACCTTCGCCTTTGGCTTGCATGGCTAGGTCCATCTCTTGGAACCAGAGAGACTCCGTTTCATCCAGAAATCCGCTCGTAAGAAAAACCGTGGCAGACAGGCCGAAATCCTTCAGCACGGGGAAGCCCAGCTGATAGTTTGAGGCATAGCCATCATCAAAGGTCAAAGCGATGGCACGATCCGGCAACCTTTGCCCTAAGCCGCTCATTCTCATCATTTCAGCGAGTGGAATAACCTGATAATGTCTTGCTAAATGAGCGCAAATCTGACGAAAAACGGACAGCGGCAAATGCAGTCCTTCATCCAGAATACCCGCAGATTCCTCATCCTTTCGGAGCCCATGAAAAGTCAGGATCGCCCCCTGCCCCGAGTTTTTTTGACGAGCCAACCAAGCCAGGCGAGCCAACACCAAAACCGCCGATTTGGCGGTCTGTTTGAGGCTTTTTGAACATGGCAATAATCGCGTCAAATTATGGTAATTTTATTAAATTATCAATTTTTTACTAATAATCAAAGAGTTCTCAGTATTTCTTCCACGCCAATCCACAAAAAAACCGCTCCTCGGACAAGGAGCGGTTTAACAAAATGAATCAGGATTGCCCAAGACAATTATGGTCAGAAATCAATCCTATTTCTTATCTTCAGCCTTCGCTGTTGTTGGCTGCTTGCCGCTGAGTTCGAGATAATCACGAAGGATATTGATGGTTTCGAGCTTCATTGGCTCAAGACCATAGGGGAACTGTGAGCCGGAAGGCTCAGCATCTTCGTCATCGGACTTCTTGGCCATTCTCATACCGGTGCTCTGTTCACGGCTGAAATCAGACTCCAGGACCAGCTCTTCCTTGTCGACATTGTCCAGAGTCAGGTGATAAACCTTAAACCCGCCATCTTTGAGCTTGGCTGCGACTTCTTTGGTGCGGATTTCGCGGTCAGCTTCCTGTTTTTCACGACGAAGCTTGGTTTCTTCGCGCTCTTTTTCGCGCTCTGCCAGATTGATGCTGACGGTATTGCGGTCGATTCTTTCTTTCAGACGCTTGGACTCGTCCTGAATGATCTGAAATTCTGGATTGGCCTGAATGCGAGCTTGAAGACGCTTGTTCAGTTCCTCAACAGGCAGCGGGTCCTTGGAAACCAAGTTGTACTTGCGAGCAGGGATGGTGTCGTAAGGCAGCGGGTTATCGGTGGAAGCTTCACCGATGTCGAGCACGTCACGGATGGATGGCAGAACCAAGTCGGCTTCCACGCCTTTCAGCTGTGTGGAACCACCGGCGATGCGGTAGAATTTTTGAATGGTGACTTTCAGATTTCCGGCGCGGTCTTTTTTGGCGAAGAAAGGCATGAAGCGATCCACAGGCAGGATCGTCTGCACAGTGCCTTTGCCGTAAGAGGATTTGTCACCCACGATCAGGGCTCGGCGGTAATCTTGCAGGGCTGCAGCCAGAATTTCGGAAGCTGAAGCGCTGGTTTTGTCAGTCAGCACGATCATTGGTCCGTCATAAAAAGCCTTCTCATTTTCGCATTCGCGGAAGGAGATGGTGCCACGCCAGTCTTTGGCCTGAACAACTGGGCCAGAGGGAACAAACAAACCCGTGAGGCGGATGGCTTCTTCCAAAGAACCACCACCATTGCCACGAAGGTCGAGCACGAGACCATCGATCTTTTCTTTGATCAGGCGGGCCAGAAGTTTTTGCACATCGGTGGTGGTGCTGACGGTGCCTTCTTCCATGTCGGCGTAGAAGGAGGACAGGTTGATCCAACCGATCTTGAGCGGTTTGCCCAGCTCAGCGGGTGTCATAAGCAGTTCGGCATTGGCCAGCTTTTCCTTCAATTCGACCTCACCACGAACGATACTGACGATCTTCGTGCTGCTTGGATCGTCAGCGGGATTGATGCGCAGTCTGACAGTGGAACCGTCCTTGCCACGAATCATGTCCACGACCTTTTGAAGCTTCATGTATTTGGTATCGACAAACTCGGCGTCACCTTGAGCCACGCCGATGATTTTATCATTCAAGGTCAGCTCGCCTTGTTTGTCAGCCGGACCACCGACGACGATACCCTGGATCTGCACCACGTCATCCATGAGCCCGAGCAGTGCGCCGATGCCCACCAGTTTATGCTTCATCTGAATGTTGAAGCTATCGGTTTCCTGAACGCTCATGTACTCGGTGTGAGGGTCATAAGCAGCCGATAGACACGAGAGGAAGTAGTCCACGACGTCTTCCTGATCATTCTCCTGGATGCTCTCAATGAGGCGCTCGTAGTCCTTGAGGATGCGTTGTTGAGGTGTCAGTTCCTCTTCTTTCTTGGCGGCATCTGCCGTTTCCTTTTTCGGCTCTTCTGCTTTGGCATCCGCAGGTTTTTCAGCCGCTTTCTTGGCAGCTTTTTCAGCTTTCTTCTTGGTTTCTTCGATCTTGGCGTCATCAGCCAGCTTTTCCTGGAGCATGTTGTCCTCGAGAATGTCCAGCCAGAGCTTGTCCTGTTCGACGACGTTTTTAGGATAGGGTGCCTTGTCCCGCTTCAGGTCGATCTTGCGCTCCGAATCAAAGGTAAACTTGTGGCCTTCGAGGGTCTTTTTGACAAAGGCGATACGCTCCAGAACTCGCGTTTTGTAGATGTCGTAGATTTCGATGGCGGGGTCGATGTTGCGCATCAGCACATGATCA
>CANHTV010000125.1 GCA_947463285.1 Verrucomicrobiaceae bacterium
GCTGCTATCCGCTGATCTGGAAAAGCTGATGGCCAACTATGCAGATCGCAGCCTTTCGACCGTGAGCACGACGCTACAAGTCATCGCTGAACGGGAAAAAGCGCGCTTCTCCGCCTGGTATGAATTTTTCCCGCGCGGCGCTGAAGGCCGTGCGGACAAACACAGCTCGTTTCATGACTGCGTGCCGCGTCTGGATGACGCAAAGGCGATGGGTTTCGACACCATCTATTTCCCACCCATTCACCCGATTGGCATCACGGCCAGAAAGGGCAAGAACAACACCCTCATCGCTTATCCCGGTGATGTAGGCAGCCCCTGGGCCATCGGTGCGCCTGCCGGCGGGCATCGCGATGTAGAGCCACAGCTTGGAACACTCGATGATTTTGTCTGGCTCGTCGGTGAGGCACAAAAACGGGGTCTGGAGATCGCTCTGGACTTCGCCATCAACTGCTCGCCAGATCATCCCTACGTCAAAGATCATCCCGATTGGTTTTATCAGCGCCCAGACGGCAGCATCCGTTATGCGGAAAATCCGCCGAAGAAGTATCAGGACATTTACCCGATCAATTTTCACTGCGCCGGCTGGAAAAACCTCTGGCGTGAGCTGATCGACGTCGTGCTTTTCTGGGTGGACAAAGGCGTGAAGATCTTCCGTGTGGACAATCCCCACACGAAGCCTGTTTCATTTTGGGAGGAACTCATCAGCACCGTGCAGCGAAAGCACCCTGAAGTCATTTTCCTGGCCGAGGCCTTCACGAAGCCCAAGATGATGCAGGCGCTGGGAAAGATCGGCTTCACGCAGAGTTACACCTACTTCACCTGGCGTGAGGACAAGGCAGGCCTAACCGAATATGCCACAGAGCTGACCCAGGGTGAGATGCGCTGGTATTATCGTGGCAACTTCTGGCCGAACACGCCGGACATTCACCCCTTCTACCTGCAAAATGCGCCCTCCAGCATGTTCCGCCTGCGTGCGGCCCTGGCGGCGACGCTTTCCTCCACCTGGGGGATGTATGCCGGTTATGAACTCTGTGAAAACCAGCCGCTCCCAGGCAAGGAAGAGTACCTGGACTCCGAGAAGTTTGAGCTGAAAACGCGCGACTACAATGCACCAGGAAACATCAAGGGCTTCATCGCTCGGTTGAATCACGCCCGTCGTGACAACCCGGCGCTGCATTTGTATGACAACCTCGTCTTCCACACGACTGATCACGAGCAGCTCATCGCCTACAGCAAGTCCACCCCGGATTTCCGTAATCGCATCCTCTGCATCATCAGCCTGAATGGTCACGCACCCGTGGCCAGCATGGTGCATGTGAACCTGGAGTCGCTGGGGCTAGATCCATCCCGCTCCTATCGGGTGCATGACCTGATGCATGGCCACACCTACGAATGGAGTGGTGCCGACAACTACGTCTCGCTCAATCCTGAAGGCACCTCCATGCATCTGTTCCGAGTGGAGCAGTGATAACCATGATAAATGACGGCTGGAGCAGGGGCTTCAGCCGTTCATCAGGTTTTAGGCGACATTGAGCGTCTTGGCACCTTCGTCGATAAGCTGCCAGAAATTCTTGGACTGGCTGAGAGCTTCATCCTCGCCACCACCGGGGAGATTGCTGCGATAGAGAAAATCCGCCAAAGTGTTTTTATGCAGCACGCGATGGACACGCACATGGCCATCTTTGACCCCGAAGTAGATGCGGTGATCACCGGCACGGCAGCGGTAAAGCTTGCGGCCACCGGCACGCTCAAGAACACCAAAGTTATTTTCCAGCAAGGCTTCTTCGAGATCACCAGGCTGGATGTTCAGGGCTTCAAAAAGCTGGAACTGGATCTTGGTGGGCAGGCGTGAAAGCTCAGCGGCGCTGATGTCATTGAATACGATTTGAAGCATGTTGGGTCAGGTTAGTGCTGACGAAGGGGAACGCAAGTGCGGTGCCATGCCGGTGATGTTTCTTGATTCAGTGCTCAGGCAAAATTGATAAAGTCCAGATTCCGATTCACCAGCGTGCTGTTGCTGAGATCAGGCATGAAGCGTGTCAGATTCGGAAAAACCTGTGAGATCTGCGTGTCAGTGAGGCCGAACCATTTGCCAATGAGTGCTGCTTTTTGATCCACGGCCGTGGTAGGAATCCAGCGTCCGCGATTACCCGTGCAGTCGATGCCGCCATTGACCGTGAGATCAGGGAATGTGCCGAGAATCTGTCCACCTTTGACCGCACCACCAGCGACGATGCTCGTGCCGCCCCAGGCATGGTCTGAACCGCCTGTGGCATCGCTTTTGTTAGGTGTAAAAGTCCGGTTGAAGTCCGATGCGGTGAAAAGCATGACGTTATCCCACATGCCTTGTGCCTTCATGGCATCAGAGAAGGCTTTGATGCTGCGGGAAAGGTTGTTGATGAGGCTGTAGTAGCCCTGGTTGGGAGCCGTGGGATTCGGGATCTGCGACACATGCGTGTCCCAGCCGCCAATCTGCACAAAGAAGATCTGGCGCTTGTTCGACAGCACATTGCGTCCTGCGATCATTCGAGCCACGATTTTCAGCTGGTTGCTCAGATCCGTCTGGCCAAAGCCTGCGGGGAACCAATTGACCCAATGCTGGTCGATGCTGTTGACTCCGGTCGTTTCCGCAAGAGCAGCGCCGATGAGACCTTCCGTGTTGCGGGCACTTTGAGGGACGCTGACGTAGCTTTCTTCAAAAAGGCTGTTGTGACTTGCGGCAAGGATTTGCTCCAGAGCACGCAGTCGCCAACCCGCCGAGGTGTTTTGATAATTGGTTCCGGTGAGAGGATCGTTGCCCGTGAGTGCGCCACGCGTGGCAAGTGGGTTGTATTTGTTGCCAATGACGCTTGCAGGGTTGGTGTAATCCGGGTTCTGGCTGGAGGCACGCAGGGCACTACCATAGGGATGAGAAGGGGTTCCTCCTGAAAAGCCGGACAGGGATGTCACAGCACCGCTGGTGTTCATGAAATAGGGCTGCTCGCGCCCACCGATCTGGAAACTATTCGCTCCTGCGACGGAAACGGAAACCCCCAAGTCACCGCTATTCATGCCTGCGACGATGTCAGCGATGCGTCCGCCCCAACCTTGGGTGAAGGGTTTGTCAGGCAGCGAGGATTGCCACTGCACCTGCTGATCACTGTGCGAGAAAAGCTGGGGGGGCTTCGTGCTAGCAGGCAGGGTGTTAAAGTTCGCACGTGTGATCTGCTGGGTGCCAACGAGAGTGCCGATGTTGGCAAAAAAGGCGAGATCACCAGTGTCAAAGAGCGTCTTCAGCGGATAGGCCCCAGGATGCAGGGAAAATTCATTGCGTGTGTAGTTACCACGGGCTGCCGGATCAAACTGAGAGCCTGAAGACGTGCCGTTGCTTGCTGTAATGCGCGTGGAAACAGCGTTCGTCGTGACGGCGCTACCGTTGAAGTAACCATTGTTAGCCACGGGTGTGAAATCAAACTGGGCATCAGGTATGCTCAACACACCACGCCCTGAAGAGTAGTCGGCACGCGCCCCTGAACTACCGCCAGAAGGAATGAGTATGTTGTTGGAGTCACAGCCTCCATTAAGAAAGACACAGACGAGGGCCTTGTAGTCGTTTCCTGCATTCTGCGCCGCCGCCGCACCCACGAGCTTCATCTGTGCAATCGTATTGACGATGCTGGTGATGCCCAGCGAGGCACAACTGGACTGGAGCAGAAAGTCGCGGCGGTTCGGCTTGCTGCGATCTTCGGTTTTTTTCAGAAAGATGTTCATAACTTGTGAAAGTGGTGGGTTTGAATTCTGAAAAGAAGGCGTTAGTGGCTGATTAATCCTGGTGCGCCCACACTCATAAGATAGCCCGCCCATCGAACTCGATCCCGCACTTCATTGGCAAAGGTGGTGGTGGAAGGAGATTTCGGATTAAACGTGATCTCTTGTTCATACCGTGTGGTGGAAGGCAGGTTAGCGCCGCCGCTATGGGCATAGATAGCCTCAATGATGGCTTGCCGTGGGTTGGTCGGTGGGACAGGCCCTATGAAGTTTGGCCCATAAATCAAAGGATGGCGTGCTTTCAGCGCACCACCGTTGAACCAGAGATCCATCTGGTCAATCACGGCGACGGAAGCATCCCAGTGAGCTTTTTGTGTCACACTTGGTTCAGGCTCCGCTGGCACAGCCCCGCCGTAGTGGGCATCCAGACTGCCATAGAAAACCTGGCGGTATTTCAGAATGCTCTCCGTGTAGTCGATGACGATGTTGTCACGCTGATTAGTGCCCCCAAGATCGTTGACAAAGTAGCCCGCCGTTTTGCCATGCTGAGGTGGTGGCACATAGAAGGCCGGTGGGTAAAGAGTGATCGTGACACTGGTGCCAGGAGCTGGCGGCTGAGTCAGGCGGAAAATGATGGAGTCATTGGTGCCGCCTTCGGAGATCACGGTGCTGGTCGTATCTGCGCCAGCATGGGAGACATCCAGGCTTGGCACGTCATTATCCCAAATCTGTGCTGTTACGGTAGCCACGCTGATTCCATTGAAGGAGGTATCGTTGCTCGCGAGACTATGGCTGACACTGCCTGCATGGGTGATGGTCTCGGCACTCACATCATCCACCGCTGTGACGGTGACTTTTTGTGGAGAACTCCAGTTCGCGGAGGTGAAGGTGAGGCTGGCTGGACTGGCGGTGACCTGCGCATCAGGCAAGACGGAGACAATGACATCTGCGGTAGGGCTTTGGCTGAGCACCACTGTGTAATCATCCGTGCGGCCGGCTTCAGTAATGATGGTAGCGCCTGCGCTTGCTGTGACGATCACGCTTGGACCGTCATTGTCATAAACACTGGCGGCGAGGGGTGTGATGGCTGCGCCATTGAAAACGGGATCAGCACTCACAGCAGCGGCCGTCACCATGCCCCAGTGAAGAACTGGCTCCATTAACGAATCATCCAGCGCTCGCACAGTGACAGTCTGAGCTGCATTAAAGGTACCTGCGCCGCTGGCTCCAGGAATAAACGTGATGCTGGCCGGCGTGACAGCCAACTGGCTGTCCGGTGTGAAGGTGATGGTCACTGGAGAGGTCGGCTGCTGACTCAGCACAACGGTGAAACTATCCGTGGTGCTGCTCTCGGTCACGGTGGTGAATCCGCTGCTTTCCGTAAGTCGCACGACATTCGTCGTGATGCTATTGTCGTTATCAGAAATGATGTGATCCACTTTAGGCAGCATCTCTGGCGTCAGCGCGAGATATTCAGGAGCGCTGCCAGCCGCGACGGCGAAGTTGATTTTGCCCAGATGCCGCAACTCCGCAGCTGTGTCATTCAAGGCAAGAACATTGACGGTTTGTGACACATTCCAGTTGGCTGGGGTAAAGTTCATCGTAACGCTCGGCAGCGTCGGTGTGCCTGATTTACTAAACAAGGTCTGAGTGCCACTGACGAGCACATCGACGTTAGACGTCGGCTGCTTGGTGAGCACGACGGTGAAACTATCCTGAGAGGTACTGCTTTCTGTATTGGCTGTCGTGCCAGCAGACTCGACCACGCTGATTCCTGGAGCGTCATTGTCCGTCACATAAGTAATCACTGGTGCCAGGGATCTGCCGTTGTAATAGCTATCACCACTGTTGATGTTAAAGCCGATCACTGCAGGATGAACGGTGGCTTCTGCCGTTTCATCATCTACGGCAGAAACGGTAACAGTCTGAGAGGCTGTGGAGCTGCTCGTGAAAGTCAGCACACTGGGCGAGACGGTGACCTGCCCATCCGTCACCAATTTGACCGTCACAGTCGTGCCTGTGGCTGGCGTGCGAGCAGGGCCGACGCTGAAAGTGTCCTGAATAGCCGGAGTGCCGCCAACACCGGTAATCCCAGCTTCTTTAACCGTGGTGTAAATGTTGGTCTGGGTGACATTGAGCACGGACTCATTGTCCAGCATCGTGACGGTGAGAACAGGCACGCTGGAGTTGTGATACGTCGGATCTGTACTGCTGACGTTGTGCGTGATGTTGGTCGTGGCGCTGGTTTCAACGGTGGAATCATTGGGTGTCGAAGCTTGGATGAACTGTGGTGTATTCCAGTTCGTCTCATTAAATACAAATGGCCCCGATGGCATGAGCGTGAGCGAACTGCTGTAGCCACTCAGAGTCACAGTAACACTTGTCCCAGCTTTGGGCTGCCGGCCCAAAGTCAGGCTGTAGCTGTCTGTCAGGCCATTTTCATCCACAATAGTGCTGCCATCCGTCTGAGTGACGACGAGGCGCGCGTCATCGTTATCGATCACCGTTGCCACAATGGCGGTGCCGCCAGTACTGCCATTAAAATTACTGCCAGCACTCTGTGAGAATGCCGTAATACTGGAGGTGTGCAGCCCCTCGTTGATGTAATCATCATTAGCCGTCACCGTCACGACCTGATCGGTGCTCCAAAGAATGCCTCCGACTGTGCCTGTGGGTTCAAAAAGGAGCGTGCTCGGAGTGAATTTGAGCTGTGCTGAGCTGAGGGTAACGCTCACTTGGGCATTCGGATTGCTCCGCAGACGCACGCTCAGCGTGTCAGAGACCAGCGGATTCGTGCCTTCCATGACAATGGTCTCACCGTCACTCTGCGTGACGATGATGCTGTTATCATTATCAGCGATAGATGCCACGATCTGTTGGATCGGTAAACCAGCCGTGTAGCCGCCAGTGGCCGAAGTGATGCTGTGGGTGATGGTGCCGGTATGACTGTTCTCAGAATTCGTATCATCACTGCCTCTGACGATCACCGCTTGTGGTACATTCCAGTTTGCAGTCGTGAAGGTGCGGCTGGTGCTGCCTGTGGTGAAACTCGTGCCACCCGTGGTCGTATTGACGCTAAGCTGCCCATTGGAGACGATGTTGACCACGACATTAGCTGTGGGCACCTTGGTTAAAACGATGGTGTAGGAATCGGTCCCGGCTCCAGAGGTATTGCCCGTTTCTGCCACATCCGTGCTGCCAGCACTTTGAGTGATCAGCACACCCAGACCCGCATCATTATCCAGCACATTGATGGCCACAGGCGCTGTCACGATACCGTCGTAATTGGCAGCACCTGCACTGCTGACATTGAGCGTCAAAACATCATCTAATGTACCACTGTTTTCGCTCAATGCATCGTCTTGGGCGGTGACTGTGATCGGCTGGTAGGTATTCCAGTTGGCATGATCAAAACTCAGTGTCGCCGGGCTTACCGAGACTTGACCATTTTGAAGAACAGGCGTGACGACGACGGTGGCACCGGTCGCAGGAGGTGCGCTGAGTTTCACCTCCACAGCGTCCGTCATGCCGCCTTCTTGCACCCAGGTGTTACCGCCGGATTGACGAACGATCAGACGCTCATTCTTGATCTCATTGTCCACGAAGCTGAGGTCCAAAGGCAGCGTCGCAATGCCTCCGTAACCGGGAGCTGTACCCGACAAGGCATAACGCACCTGTGTGCTGGCCATCTGGTTAAACTGACGATCATTGACGCCAGCCATCGTGACCGTGAGACCTGTATTCCAGTTCGTTTCATTCAGAGTAATAGAGGCAGGCCAGCCTAGGAATGAAGCACCTCCATTGGTCGAAAAGCGTGCCGCAGGTGTCGCCCAACCATTGCGGAAGATGAAGTCTGCGACGCTGGTCCCCGTGCCTGGCTGAGTCGCCATGTGAGCTAGCGTCATCCACATGTAGCTGTAAAGGAAATTGATCTTCGCGATCTCCGCTCCTTCGGTGATGGTCTGCATCTCTGGCGCCACGAGACCTGCCTGGGCGATGCGTCCTGGGACAGTGAAGTCTGGATAGAACCAGTTGAAAACACTCGGTGCATCCAGAGGTGACTGACCTAGATTAGAACGCAGACTATCCAGACGCAGGCGGAACGGACCATCCTTCCAGCCTGTCGGCTTGGAAGGAGGATTGGCATTGGTGAGACTGAATTTAGCCAACTCTGAGGCCGGATAATTGGCCATCGGAGCATCCGTATCCGAGAAGCCTGACTGCAAGTCCGTCAGGATGCTCACAGGTGCGCCGGAGTAAGCTTTAAACTGACGAAGGATATGCGCAAAATGGATCAGAGGCTCCTTCACCTTGCCATAGGAAATGGCGGTGTCAGCCAGTTGCAGGCTGCGTGCCTCATGATCCAGCAGGATGGCTTTGATCACGGGTCCGAGGGTGCCGTTCGTCTCACGATAAACCTTCTGCACGCGGTAAATGTAGCCCGAGCTGGGATTGGAAGTCACCAGTCGTTGGATCAGCCAGCGGCAAATATTCACCGGGGTGTTGGTGTGTCCGGGGCTGCCTTGAGTGCCCGCGCCATAACTCGCCGCCGAGGCCACACCAGCAAGGCAATCATGAGCCATGGAAACTTCGAGTGCGGCGCGATCATGCGTAGCGTTGTCAGTCTGGCCAACGGGGTTCCATAGAGGGATCTGATATTGCCCATGCTTGCCAGCTAAGAGGCGCTTGCTGACTCCAGGCACCTGGACTGAAACGGGAGGATTCTGGGTTGTGTCCAGGAAGCTGTAGGTATTGAAGTCATGATAAACCGTGGTGCCCAGACGGCCAATAACCTTCATCGGGTAGATCCAGGGTGCCTGCCAGTAGAGGTGGCCATTGTCACGGCCGAACCAAGTATTGTTCGTGCTACCATTGAGATAGACGGTGGATGAAATGCGCTGGTCTGTTGTGCCAACTCCGCCGTAGCCAGTCATTCGATCTGCACGCACCAAGCCATGACGGGCACCATGGGAGAAGCCTGTGAACACACGGGCCAGTTCCATGATATCATTGTTATCGTAAGTGGAGATCGGCAGACCTTCAGCATCCAACTGGAGCGAGCCGTCAGGATGTCGCAACACGAGGCCAATGGAGAAAAGCTGCATGATCTCACGCGCGTAGTTTTCATCCGGGCTGATGATCAGGCCTGGGCTGGCTTCGTAGGTCGCGCGATTGGCGACGCTCGTCAGATAAACACCCATCATCGGGTTCAA
>CANHTV010000126.1 GCA_947463285.1 Verrucomicrobiaceae bacterium
CGAAGCCGCTGCCATCGGGCTCGATTCGCATCACGGCGCCTTCATGCGGGTAAAACCAGTGTTTGCCTTCGTTGCTCGTCACGTTCACGCCTTTGTCGCCAATACTCCAATAGATGCGACCATCGAGCCCGAGGCGCGGTCCATGCATGTCGTGCCCGGCGTAGGCGATGTGTATTCCGAAGCCATGCGCGACTACTTCGCGCATATCGGCGACGCCGTCATCGTCGGTGTCTTTGAGCCTCCAGAGATCCGGCGCGATGGTGGCATACACCCAGCCGTCGTGATAAAGAATGCCTGCGGCGATGCCGGTGACTTCGGTGTTAAATCCTTCGGCGAAGGTCGTCATCTTGTCGGCAGTGCCATCGCCATCCGTGTCGCGGAGCTGGTAGATGCGCTCGCTATGAACGGTGAGGTCCTTCCAGTCGATGGAGCCGTCTTTGTTATGATCCTTCAGCCCACCGCGAGGCAGGCGAAGTTTTCCTGGAGTCAGCTCCCGCTTCAGGAACTCGCGCTTCTCCTCCACACTGCTGAGCCCGACATCATCCGCGATCCACATCGGATGCTCACGGATGTCGAGATCCGCACCCTTTCGCCGCGTGGTGGCGGCGACATAGACGCGTCCCTTTTCATCCACCGTGCAGGCAACCGGATCAGGCACATTCAAAGCGCCGGACCAGCGATGAAGAGTGACTTCGGCAGCAGAGGCTGCTTGAGCAAAAAGAAGGAAGAGGGCGAGGCGACGCATGACGGGGGGGAATACGATTGTGGCGAGCTTATCACCACTTTCCATCCTAGAAACGGCGTTGCGCAAAGCCTCACTTCGAGCCAAACGCCACGAGCTCTTTGCCTGCATGATCCCAAACTCGCAGCAGGCTGTCTTCTCCAGCTCCGATGATGGTGCTGCCGTTCGGAGCACTGGCTGCTGCCTGCATGTAGTCAGGAAGATTCGCGATTGAGCGGACCTCGCCGCCATCGTCGGTGACGATGCGGACACGGTTGTCACCAGCCGAGGTGACGATCTGATTGGTGGCGCCGATGAATTGGAGCGAAGTCACTTCCTTCGTCCATCCTTCGATCTTCTTTTTGCGCTCACCGATGATCATGTCCCAGGTCACTACGGAGCCCTCAGCTCCAGCAGTGGCGAGGACACGGCCATCACTGCGATAAGCGATGCCCATGACATGGTGCGTGTGACCTTCAAAGACATTCAAAGACTTGCCCGTGGCGACCTCTGTCACGCGCGCGATTTTGTCAGCTGCACCAGACGCGAGACGTCTGCCATCCGGTGAAAAATCAAGACAGAGCACGGTGTCAGCGTGTTTCTCCTTCCAGGTCTGCGTGGCTTTACCACTGGTGACATCAAAGAGCACGATGTCGCCTGAGCGTGAGAGTTCGCCGCCACCTGTTGCCAGTGTTTTGCCATCAGGGCTGAAGCGCACGGCATTGACACGGTCAGTGAAGAGCCCTTTGCCGTCGATGGTTTTTTCCAATGTCCACCGAGGGGTGCTACCTGCGCTTTGTGAGATAACTTTGGTCGCGACGAAGCTGCCATCTGCTGTGGCTGAGATCGTGATGGAGGCCGCAGGAGCCAGACTTTCCTCCAAGGGTAGTCCAGTGGCAGCAGCCCAGACTCGAAGCGTGCCGTCATCAAACATTGCAGCGACACGCTGAGCATCTGCTGAAAAGCTTACGGAGATTGGTTTGGCCGTTGTTTTGGTCAGAGCCAGCTTCACGGCGGCAAGCTCTGCTGTGGCTTTGTCTTGAAGGCTCTTGGCCGAAACGATGGCCGCGCTGGCAGCAGCGACGATCTTCGCGTTGGCGGCTTTGGAGGCTGTAATGCGCTTCACATCATCTTCGGCATCTTTGACATTGCTCTCGGCCGCAGAGACGGCGGCGAGCGCGGACACTTCGGTTATCTTGGCCGTGATGAGTTTGTCCTGTGCCGTCTTGAGTTCCTTTTCCACGGCGGCGTCTTTATTCGCAGTCAGTTTTGCAGCCAGTTCATCCACAGCCTTTTGAGCGGTGGTTTTGGCTGTGGTGGTTGGCGGCACGAGTTTTTGTTTCTCTGGCAGTACTTTGCTCATGGTGACGATGGCCTCCTTGGCCTTGCCTAGCAGGACATCCAGCGCCTTGTCTTGAGCGTCGATACGGGCGATTTCAGCTTTTTGAAAAGCTTGCTCCAGAGTCTGCGCAGCGATGACCCAATCCAGCTCAGCCATCTTTTTGCTGGCTGCGACAGTGCCGCGCAGTTCCATGATTGGTTTGGCGGCCACGGCGTCCCAAACACGCACTGAGCCATCAGTAAAACCAGTGACCACTTGTTTGCCATCTGCTGACATCGCGCTGCTGAGAACGATCACTTTGCCAACAGTGGCGATCTTTTTCAGCAGTTCAGCACTTGCTGGGTTGTTCGAAACTGGAGTCGTATTGCCTGCAGTTTTGCCAGCTTCGAGTTTCCAGATTTTCACCTCACGAAAACTGCCACTGGCGAGTCGTGTGCCATCTGCACTAAAGGCCAGAGATTGAACGAGTGCTCGGTGGGCTGCGCCGTTCTTCACCGTAGCATCGCCGAGTTGTGCGACGGGCTGTCTGGTGGCGAGATCATACATGACGATTTGATTTGAGCGGCCACAGGCCACATAACGACCATCCTTGGTCATGGCGACGCTGTAGATGGGATCGACGCTAGCGGAAAAAGCCTGCAAAACAACGGATCGCTCCTGCTGCGAGGTGGCCTTGGCTCCTTGATCAATCCACTGCTTCAGTAGTTCAATCTGTGCGGGCGAAAGATTCACCGCGCCTGACTTATTGTTAGGCGGCGGCATCTCCATGTCCTGCTGATGCAGTGAAGCGGCAACAACGAGGCTTTCTAGACTTTTGCCCGGCACGAGCGCTGGCCCTGCTTCGCCGCCTTTGATCATCAGCTCCGGCGTTTCCATATTCAGGTCCGCCTTGGTCGTTGTCTTGTTGTGGCAAGAGATGCAGTTCGTTTTGAGAAAGGGATAGATGTCCTGGTAAAACTCGAGATCGGCGGCGCAGGCAGCAGCAGAGGCTCCAAACAAAGCCGCCAAGGCCAGTATAGGTTTCGTGGTCATGGATAAAGAGATGTTTCCAAGAATACGCGGTGACTTTGGTGATGTAATCACGTGGATTTTTGCTGTCTTCGCCGCGATGAGACCCGCAGCTTCGGTCATGGCCACAGAGTTCCCCACCACGCGATAGCTGGCATGAGCAATGAAATCACCGCTGATGCAGCGTCACCCGTTCATCTGAAGCTGCCTGCTTACCCAGCTCCGGCGTGCTCCCATACTCGACGAGCGAAGGAGCTAGCTGTGAAGTCTCCCAGCTGATGGTGATGCGGTCTGTGGTACGGCTGCTGTGAGTAAGCCAGATGCGTTCAAGGCTGGCCGCGCTCATGAAGCTGGTGATGAGGAAGAAGAAAAAAGCGCGGACCATGAACTTCGTTTTGAGTCCCTGCGTCATCTTACTTCTTAACGGGAACAGCCGCAGTGGTCACCGCAGCTGGCTTGACGCTCACGCGGATCGGCTCGGAGATGATGATGTCCACGGTATCTGTCGGAGAGGCGGCGGTGGTCACGGCTTTCATGCGACTGGCCGCTGCGGTCATGGATGCCTCAGCCTGCTTCTGTTTTTCGGCGGCGACTTTGGCGGCATTCGCATCGGTGGCAGCCAGTTTCTTGGCTTCAGCGGCGGCGGCGGCGAGCAGTTGCTCGGCCTTCTTTTTTTCAGCCTCAGCCAAGGGTACGGCAGCGGGGTTGTAACTGTATTTGCAGATGCCCAGGCTCTGCAATGCGAAGGTGTAATCACCGGGGGCCACTTTCAAAGCTGCTAGATCAAGGACGAGTTCATGCGTCGCTGCTTTGATGGGAATATCGAATTCCTTGATGCCAGTAAATCCTTCACCGTAAGCCTTCACTTTGATGGATGTGCCGTTGAAGTCGTTTCGCCAGGCCAGTTTCAGCGGGATTTTTAGCGTCTCTCCAACCTTCGCTTCCCAGACTTTGCTCTCGCTGGCTGCGACGGTGAGGGGCGCCTTTTCTGAATCTGTGACCGAGACAGGAATATCCGCCATCAGACGAGGAGCAGGGATTTCACCCTTCGCATCTCTCACTGGCCACTCCATGCTGGCGACGCGAACGGGACGCATGACGCTGCTGCCCTTGATGGTGGCTTTGCCATTGAGTTTCGCGAGCGAGAAGCCGCGCTTGGCCTCTGCCGAAGCGGTGAGAATGAGGTGTCCGTAGGTTTTACCTTTGCCGATCTTGAGTCCGGCTGCGGTCACCCCCGCAGGCAGGTTTTCCATGATGATGTCGATCTCACCATCAAAGCCATCACGCCTCTGCACGACGACCTCAAAAGCGCGTGAATCTCCTGCCCTGAGAGCCATGGGCTTGGAAAGAGAAGCGCGATCGCCATTGCGCAAAGTCATGTGGACGGCCCAGGCCGCCAGTGAGAAGTCAGGTGTGGCCTGACGCACGATGAGTCGGTAGATGTTGTTGGGATCACTGCGCGTGCCGCCGAAGAGATCGCGCACTTGGAGTCGGTAGGTTCCATCTTCTTTGATCTCGAGCTTGCCGTTCACATCCGGCGAGCCTGCATCATAGGGAGGCCCATCATAGGAGTAGCCATTGCTGGTGACTTTCATGGGTGGAACGATGTCATAAAGCTCGGCGACATCCGTCAACTGATCACCTTTGACCTGCTGCACGAGCACGAAGGGATCGGTGTTTAACCCGAGGCGCTCTGAGGCGACCTCGACCCACCAGACTTCGCCTTTTTTGGCGGTGAACTCATAGGTATCCACATCCGCCGCAGGGAAAAAAGCACCTGAGACGTCGCAGGGGAGGCTGATCTTTTGGGCTTCGCCAGCCTTGTTGTTGGGCTCTGCTTCTTTAGCTGCGGCAAGAGCGGGAAGTCCTGCTGGTGGCCAAGACATGGCGCTGACGGTTTGCGTTTGTGGCTGAGGCTGTGCAGGCGCGTTTTGCAGGGCCAACCGATAGAAGTGACGCTCTCCACCTTGGAAAGTGAGGTCGTTCACTTTGATGAGGTAGGTGCCATCAGCGGGTGGCGTGAAGTCGATGATGCCACCCGTGCGATTCACCTTCAGATCCCGTCCCATGGCATCGGCGAGGATGAGTACAGGCGTGAGCTGTGAATCAATGCCAACGGCAGCGCAGTCGATGGCGACGGCTTTAGCCTTCACGCCTTGGAAGGAGTAATAATCCACGGCACGCTTCGTCATCGTGGCATTGCAGATCGTGCCAACAGGCAAAGGCATGGCTGTTTCGACGGTGTTGCTGGCCTTGATGCGTGTGACTTCCGGCAGCTTGTTCACTGAAAAAGCGCGCACGGATGAAACCCCGAGCCTTGACATCACACGCGCATCATAGACGCCGACGGGCGCATCAGCCGCGATATTGACGCTGAATTTGTTAGTCGTTCCAGTGACTGGTTTAGCCGTGATCTTGGGCGTGGAAAATGTCAGCTCTGTCACGTCCTCGATGTTTTCGCCTGTGATCGTGACTTCAACCTGTGTACCGATTTGCCCACCCATGGGCATGACCGTCAAAAGCCTCGGCAATGGCAGTGTCACCTGCTGGGCCAGAGCTGGAGCCAACATCAGGCAGAGAATCGAGAGTAAGCGGAGTTTCATGACCGCAGACCTACGCGTTTTGGGGCAGAATCTGTTCAGCCCCGATGAGAGATAAGGTGAAAATGTCGCTAACCGCCCTGCACGGGAGGCATGATGGCCACCTCTGCCTGATCTCGCAGAACGGCACTACGTTTCACATATTCGTGATCCAGGGCGATCAGCAAACTGGGCTCCCAGACTTTCAAAGCTGGCCATGTGGCAAAGCATTCTGCCAGCAGATCAGCGACCGTAGCATCCGCTCGGAGCGCCCACGATTTTTCGCCGGTACCAGTGATGTCACGAAGCACGGAGAAGAAGAGAACACGACACTGAAGGGTGGATTTCATCGCGAGGCTGAGGTGTGAATCATGGCTTCAAAATGCCGATGCAGGGCAGGTTTCGAAACCGGCCCTGGTAGTCCATGCCGTAGCCGACAACAAATTCATCCGCGATTTCAAAGCCGCAGTAGTCAGGAGATGCCTCATGCGTGCGAAGCCGCTTTTTATCAAGCAAAACGGCGGTGCGCAGGCTCTCAGGCTGCTCCTGACGAAGACGCTCACTGATCGCCGTCAGAGTCAGGCCAGTATCGAGAATATCATCTAAAAGCAGCACATGCTGGCCTTTGAACTGTGCATTCTTCGGCCATTGAATGGTGATTTCTCCACTCGACTGAGTACTGCCATGGTAGCTGCTGGCTCCGAGGGTAACGATCTGCATGGGCAGATCAATCTGACGGAGAAGATCCGATACAAAAAACAGTGCGCCATCCATCAGGGCCACCACGGTCAATGTCTGACCCGCATAGTCAGCCTCAATCTGTGCAGCCATTTCACGAATGCGTGCATGAATCTGCTCTGTGCTGAGAAGCACGCGGTCGAGGTCGCTCAAAAGTCCCGTTATTGTGGTCATGACAAGTTTCTGTCATCAAGGCGCAATCCAGTGATTGCTGCAATGCCCTGAGAGGCGTTTCTTAAGCAGCCATGATGGATTTCCCACCCACGACCCTCCGCGATCTGCGCGTGAGCTATGATCTCGACAGCCTGACGGAAGACAGCGCCCCAGCCGAGCCCTATGCCTTGTTTAATGCCTGGCTACAGGATGCGCTGAAGCATCATCTGCCAGAGCCCAATGCGATGACCTTAGCCACATTGGGACAGGACGGTGGGCCTTCTGCGCGCACGGTTTTGCTCAAAGGTTTCGACGAGCAGGGTTTTCATTTTTTTACCAACTATGACAGCCGCAAAGGGCACGAAATCGCTGCTGATGCGCGTGCATCGGCAGTGTTTTTATGGACGCAACGGCACCATCAGGTGAGCATCCGCGGCACTATCACCAAACTGCCGCGCGGTGAGGCCGAAAGCTACTTTGCAGCGCGTCCGCGAGGTCATCAGATCGGAGCCTGGGTCTCCGAGCAAAGTCGCGTGATCCCTGGCCGAGAGTGGTTGGAGCAACGCCAGATCGAGATGGAGCAGCGCTTTGCTGACCAGGACATCCCCTGCCCTCCTCATTGGGGAGGCTATGCGCTCAAGCCCACCGAAATCGAATTCTGGCAGGGTCGTGTGAGCCGTTTGCATGATCGCTTGCGCTATACGAAGATAGATTCAGGCTGGACGCTGGAGCGACTGAGCCCGTGATGGTAGCAATGTTTTCATGGCTTTACCGGCGCTGCGCCTCGCATCTGCGCCACATGTCGCAGGAGCAGCGCGTAGCTCGTCTGCCAATTGGCTACACCGGGAGGATTCATGGCATTCGCCATTCTTGCCCAAAGGTAGTAGGATTCAGCTTCAGCAAAGTGGCCTAGCCGATGATGATGAACCGCCATGGCCAGTCGAGGTTCTTCATGCAGAGGAGCGAGCTGGATGGCTTTGGTAATCAATTCATAAGCCTTTTCAGGCTTCATCTGTGCATCGCAGACATCCGCATAAGCGAGAGGATAGAGATACTTGTGGGGATTCAACTCCATGGCTGTCTCTAGGTCTGCAGCCGCCAGCTGTAACGCCTCTTTTTGGCTGACGCGATCATTTGCACTGAGCTTATCCAAGGTATGGAGAGCCCGTTGATAAAAGGCCTCGCCGTTATGAGGGTCGAGTTTTGTCACCTGATCCAGCAACTGACGCTGCCCCTCGGCGTCCTTATGACGAGCTGCCACAGCCGCTTTCGCGAAGGCATAATCAGCTCTGCCGTATTGCCAGAATGCCGCCAGCAAGATAAGCGCTGAAAGCCCTAACAAAACTTTGGTCATAACTCTCACACCAGGGATGCGTCGCAGTGGTTTCTGCATCTGCTCAAAGCCTGGATTAGCCAAAAGACCGAGTAATACAGCGCCCATCATCGCTGTCGCAGGCACATGGAAATGAAATTCCACAAACGCATGAGCCAACGTGGCGGCCAACGCGCTGATTGACCCGAGGCAGATCGCCAAATTCATGCTCAGCACTCTTCCTGTGCGCATGAATTTCTCGAAGACAAACCAACGGATGAACTTAAATCCGTTACTCAGATGCAGGATGATCACGAGTAGTAGCAAGGCCAGCCCCACCCATCCGTAGTCGGCCAGCATTTGTAGATACTCATTGTGCGCAAAAAAAGCCTCAGGCGTCCAAGTCGCCAGACCAGGCGAGCGATACTGGGTTCCGCCCTGGTAATACATGCGTGCGCCAGCGCCGAGATTCGGTGACAGCGAAAACTGTGTGAGTGCAGATTTCCAGATCTCGGAACGGATGTCTGAAGCGACCGAGTGATTGCTGATCCGCGTGCGGAGATATTCTTCATTCACCTTCCATAAAAGCGCGCCGCCCAAGACCAAAGCAGCAGCAATACCGCCTATCAGACTCCAAAAATACTGGCGCTGAGTCTGCCAGACGACCCAAAGCCCAAGCACCGTAAAAACACAGGCTCCGACAGCCAGACCAAACAAAGCCCCGCGACTGATGGTCAGTGACATGCCCAAAGTCATGGCCACCACCATGAATGCCAGCCAGAGCTTTAATGCCGCACCACCACGCCCAAAACAAAGCCACCCGGCTGCCAGGAACAGCACCATCGACAAAAAAGCCGCGAGGTGATTGGCATTCACAAACAATCCACCGATGCGGCCTCCCTCTGCAGCACGCATGAAATCTGGGACGATGTGAAAACC
>CANHTV010000127.1 GCA_947463285.1 Verrucomicrobiaceae bacterium
AAGGGCACCAACTACGAGGAGGGCTATGCTGCCATTTCAGCTCTCTTCCCTGGCACAGCCTGGAATGGTAACATTCTGACTCAGGCTCGTGATCTGCGCACGCGAAGCGGTGGTGGCATTGACATCCTCACCCCCGGCGGTGGTCTTCAGCTTGCCTCCGCTTTGCTGGGCAATACCCTAGCTCCTCCTGGCATCATCACAGAAGGCGGGGGTTTCATCAATATCTTCGCCCACCGCAGTGTGGACATTGGCATTGCTCGTATCTTTACGCTGCGTGGTGGAGATGAGATCATTTGGTCTTCCGAGGGCGATATTGCCGCTGGTTCTTCTTCCAAAACAGTCCAATCGGCTCCACCCACACGCGTAATTATTGATCCACAAAGCGCGAGTGTACGCACTGACCTCGCGGGCCTAGCTACGGGCGGTGGTATCGGCGTGCTGGCCTCTGTGGTAGGTATTCCTCCTGGGAATGTTGACCTCATTGCACCCAAAGGTGCTGTGGATGCTGGAGATGCTGGTATCCGCGCCACGGGTAACCTAAACATCGCTGCCACCATCGTGCTAAATGCTGGTAACATCAGTGTTGGCGGTGCGGCCTCCGGTGGAGCTGTTCCGCCGGCTGCGCCGGCCGTGAATGTTGCAGGCATGGCCGCCTCCTCCAATGCAGTGGCTGCCGCTTCTAGCCCGACAGCCAAGCGTTCGGAGGCTTCGGATAATAAAAATATTGCCCAAAATGATGATTCTCAAACACCATCACTTATGTCGGTTGAGGTCCTAGGCTACGGAGGTTCTTCTGGTGAAGAAGAGGATGAAGAACGGCGCAAGCGTCAGGGATTGCTGCCCTAAACCACTCCATAACGATGAAGGCCCATTCAATTCGACTCAAGAACCTTGCGTGCTTGTAGGCGAATTCAGAACCGAAAAGCTGATGCATTCGCTGTGCACGATACAGTGCCAGCAGTAGATGCCTTCCTCACTCGACCAAGTAGAGAATGCTTCCGCAGCTTTTGCCTTGAGCTATTGTCTCGCCCGTTCGAGCGGTCTGAATGGTGCCAGAGACCACTTTCATGTGGCCGCCGCCGCAGATGCCGTTTTCTAGGGCATAGACAGCTTGATCTTCTGCTTTGGTAAAAATGCGTGTGTAGAGATCGAGAGCGAGTTGATCAATGGGCGCTGCGAACATGGTGCGTTCGGCTTCGAGTTCGGTGAGTCTCTTTTTTCAGCTAGGGTTCCAATAGCCTTCTCGTTCTTTCCTTGCCGCTGAGGCCGCCGCGCACACCGTCATTTCAGACATCCTTTTTGAGAGCCGGTCTAGCTCTTGATCCTCCAAGGAGCGCACATCGTTTTCGTAGCGTTTGATTTCAACACCGAGCGCTTGGAATTCGTCGTTTTTTCGCGTTTTTTGCGTTCTGTTTCCACAGCAGTAGTATCACCCATGAGCTTGGTTTTGGCAGCTAGCTCATGCTTGGGAATGATGCCCTTGAGATCCTTTTGGCGGGTGCGGGCTGCTCGCGTTCTTGGAGCTGGAGCAGTTTCGGAATTTCAGAGTGCATGTGTGCTCATCATGACGCGCGATGAGTCTAACTGTCGAGATGCTTGTCAGGTGCACTGAACGAGATCGATTGGAATCACTCGTGGTGCCTGAGACAGGACTCGAACCTGCACTGATTTCTCAACCAGATCCTAAGTCTGGCGCGTCTACCAATTCCGCCACTCAGGCATTGAGGGCTTGCCGATCCTATGCTTCCAGAGGTTGGGCTCGCTGCAAATGGTTTTCATGCATTTACATCACTTCGTTGCTCCACCTGCGGGAAAGTGTCAGCTTTTGCAGCAGAAACCAAGTTAGCCATCCTGTGAAGAGAACCGTCACGAGAGGAGCCAGCCCGATTTTCAAGTTCATGCCAATCCATGGAAGCCAACCCTTTTGATGCAAAGTCAGGCCGCTGAAATACTTCAATCCAAATACCCAGCCGCCGTGAAGACCGATGCTTGCCCAGAGAGAGCCTGTTCGAAGACGCACACTTGTCAAAACCCAGCCAACCGCGAATAGCGTGGCAAACTCTGCCAAAAGAAACTGAATATTGCCGAAGCCTTTAGCGATCTGAGCCAAAACTAAGAACCCACTTGCCCAGTCAATCTGCGTGTCTGGGATCTGCCAATTGGCCGGCGGTTTCAAAAAATGCACCAAGGCGAACACAAAAGTGCTCCAAAACAATGCTGACCGGGTCTGCATGGTGCGTAGGAGCAACCCAAGAAGAAGACTGCGAAAAAAGAACTCCTCCACCAAACTTGCGCCGAGAGCGGCCGAAATAGCCTCCGAAAAATGAGTCCAGGCAGGCTCTGGCCTTAGTTTGTAAGCTCCAGCTTTGAGAAATACGAGGCCAAGCAGCAAGAGGAGTCCGGAGGATAGAACAAACCCAACGCCCCATTGTTTTAATCCAAGACTAAAGGGTCGCCATGCCGGCAGCAGACTGCGATCAATCTTCACCCAGCGAAGAAAGGGCCAGATAAAAACGATCGCAGAAACCAAGACCGCCCTGTTGAAATAACGGGTAAAGTGAGCGTTCCGGATGGATTTAAGCAAGGACTGACCTGCTGCAGTCTCCCCCAGGGAGTTCGTACCCAGCCATTCAGCGCCTGCTTTGCCCAAATCAAATAGCACCGGAGCCAACAATGCGCCGCCAAGCATCACGGCTAGCAGATATAGAACGAGTTTGGGAAGTGCTGAGGATGGTTTGGGCATGACGGCTTGCATGAGTCGGATACTAGCGCATCCTGCGAGCTCTCAATGACCAAAAACCAAATCCATGAATGGCATGAACGTATCGAAGACGGCCGGAAGCAATACATCCGGGCGCATTGGAATTCGCGTGAATGGATCTTCCGGCTAGCTCATCCCGATGGCGAAGAGTGGATGCCCATGCAGCCGACCGTGGAAACCTGGCTGACACTACGCGATCTGTTGTTTCGTAAATACCAACGTAAAAAATTGCCGATCAAGCACTTAAAAACCGTGGACGCCAAGTTGGAAGAGCTCGGTATTAAGATGGAAGAGCCCTGATTTTGAACCCGAAAAAACCACTATTGGCCAACTGATAATAGAATTGCAAAAAATTATCAGCATTTGTATTGTCTTTGTATTCTTTATTTGAGAGACATTTAAGTTCTGAGAGTTAATGACCCCCTACTTATGAAAATGTTAACATTCAAAAAGTGTTTAGCAGCCACCCTCGCTCTGGCGCTACAAATCACAGGCGCTTACGCTGCAATATCTATAGATACCGCTCCTCAGGCTATAACCGCTGTGGATGGAACAACGGTTAATTTCATCGTTGTTGCCTCCAGTGATACCTTAAAACCGCTCACTTATCAGTGGTGGAAATCTGCAAGTCCTACTGATATTCGTCTTGTTGGCAAGACTTCCAATAAGTTAACACTGACTGGTGTCGATAGTGAGGATGCGGGTGATTATTATGTGTTCATCAATGAGATTGGTGGAGGTAATGTGCGGACTGTGCCAGTCGCACTGACTGTAAACGTTCGTCCCATTATTGCCGTCAAGCCGGCATCATTAGCCAGTCCGGTGCTGGAAGGTCAGACGGCTACCTACGACGTAGTCATGAATTCTTTGGGGACGCCCCCTTTTACCTACAAATGGCAGAAAAAAAATGGTAAAGATTACGATGATGTAGTCACGATTGTAGGATCTGGAGGTGCCGTACCTGTTGTCAGCGACAATGCTACGGCGTCAGTATTGACTTCTCATTCTGCGCGCCTTGGCCTCTCTGACGTGCAGCTTGATGATGTGGGCACCTACCGGGTGCAAGTAACCAATGTTACAGGTACAGTAGTCAACAGCTCTGATTTTTCATTGAAGGTAAACTCGCGTCCTGTCATTATCACACAACCTGCACCTGAAACTATCATTGCTCTGGGTTCCTCAAAAACATTGAAAGTGGTCGTTGGTGGAAACAGTCCGATGACCTATCAATGGTTTAAAAATGGAGTTCCGATTCTGAAATCAAATTCAGCTTCCCTCTCAATTAAGGCAACCGCAGAGACCCCTCCAGCGACACCTGACGTCTATCGTGTTGAAATTTCAAACCCTATTTCTCCTACGACTACAGACCCCGAGACAAGTGTTGTCACCACAACTAAAACTGTCAGTGCCAATGCCAATGTTCATGTGATTCGCAAGCCGCTCATTCAGCTTCACCCTGTTGCGCCAGCTAGTATTAGCGTCGTCGAGAATCCTGTGAATCAGTCATTGAGTGTCACAATGCTGAATACTACAAATCCTGGCACCTATCAGTTCCAGTGGCAGAAAGATGGCAAAAATGTTGTAGATGCGACCATTACCAGTGGTCCTAGCCCTCGAACGATCTCAGGTGCCTTGACTAATACACTCTCCTTGACACCCGTGGCTTGGCTAGATCGTGGTAGCTATAGAGTTATCGTCAAAAACGAGGTGGGTAGTGTTACCAGTAAATCAACCACCCTTAAAATTGTCTCACCTCCGGTAATTCTTTCGCAAAGCCCCTCCGCGGTGTTCGGCAATGTGGGTGGTAGTATCAAGCTTTTTGTTGTGGCTGGCGGCACATCATCTTTCAAATACGAATGGTTTTATCGCCCAGCAGTTGTTGGTGCGGAATTTGGGACAACGCCCATTTCAAAATCAGCTTCCTTGACACTCAGCAAATTAACTGCCGCCAGAGATGGAGACTACTACTGCAAGGTTTCGAACCTAAGCAATCCCACAACTGGCACCATCAGTTCAGCTAATATCTTCCTGAAAGTAGATGTAGCTCCAAAAGTCACGCTGCAAACAGCAGTGGTCCCTCCGCCTCCAACAGGCCCAGCGCCAGCGGATTATTTTGGCAATACGAAAATGGCTACCGGCGGAAGTATCAGGCTACAGGTAGTAGTTTCAGGAACTGATAGTGTAGAAAACCCACTGAGATATCGCTGGCAATTCAACAAGCGTGATATCGTTGGTGCACCAAGTCTTCCAACCTTTGACCTTATTGATGCACCGCTGACAGCTTCAGGGAAATATCGCTGCATCATCAGTAATTATTCTGGAACAACGACCAGCAAAGAGCTGAGCATTACGGTTCAGGATGCCCCTGTGATTACCATTCAGCCTACGGACATTAATCAATTTGAAGAAAATAAGCTGGAAACGACAGCTGTAAAAGCGTCTGGAGCTGCAACCTTGCGTTACCGTTGGGAAAAACGGTTCTCCATCCCTACCGGAGGAATTGGCTGGGAGGTTGTTGCAGGACAGACTTCGACTAAACTCAGCATTGCCTCGTCAGATGCCTCTCGAGATACAGGCGTATATCGCTGCGTAGTTACGAATGATGTTGGTTCAGTTACTAGTAGTGAAATCGATATTATTGTGGATCCGCATCCAGTTGCGGATTTAGGCCCGGTTTCTGGAGTATCAACAGTAGATCTATATCCTTCGATAGCTAGAGCAGGTGAATATGTGAGAATCTACGGAGAAAATTTGAGGTTCACCAAGTCTGTCAAATTTGGTGCTGCTACAGCAACGCCAACGATTGAGTCGGACAACGCTATACTGGTGCAAGTCCCGGCAACTGCTCCGACTTCAGCGACTGCAATCGAGGTTGTTAGTAAAAACGGGTCAGACTTTACTGGACTCGCTTTTACCAGAACAACAGGCTTTGCCAATCTTTTCGGTGAAACTATTGTAGCTCCTTTCGATGTTAAGAATGATCCTACCATCATACCAATCATATTGGGTCAAGTATCGTATCTGGGGAACAATCAGTTTGCAGAAAACGTCTCAAATCTGGGAGAAGTTTGGTATCATTTTAGTGTTCCCGTGGATCATAAATTAGCCATCAATGTAGCTGGGCAAAAAACAGGCTCGTTTTTGATGGATCCCTCACTTGAATTGTATGAACAAGGTTTGGGACCAGCCGGAGTATTTTTTCTCGGACCAGATGGAGTTACTAGGTTCAAACCAGCTTACATTCAGACTTCTAGAGACGTCGGTTCTACTGTAGAAAATGTTGCTGTCACTGTTAGAGGCAGTAGCAAACAATACTTGCTTAGGGTCAGAGCAAGCGACCCTCCTGGCCCTATCAACGTTGGATACGGTAACTTTAGGCTTACTACAGTTATTTCCAAAGTGGGTGCGGTTGGTTCAAGTCTTGCATCAAATACAGCAAACGAGGATGGGAAGAGAAATAATTGGCAAGTTGATGGTTCTTCATCCGTGGTAGCAAATGAGGTGCTGGTGTCTACAAATGAGCAGGATGAACTCAGGTTTGGGGGAGTCGATGCAGTCGTGAATACTGAGCCGACTGTGATTTGGTACAGAAATCAACCCATCGAAAATTCTACTGGCTCTACTAAGATAAGCTTGTCAATGATTCTAAATGCGGAGGGAACGGAGGGAGAGGATGATCAATTTTCCTGGCAAATTACGGACGAAGAGGGGGGGGCTTTATTCGCTGTTTGGTTCAGCGCATTGGATGGCTCTGTTCGTCTTGTTCAAGCTGATGGTAATAGTGTGAAAGCTAGCCAGTCTATACTTCTCAATTCAGATCGGGTTCCCGTGGAAATCACTTTGGATACTGTCAGTTCAACATGGAGCGTTTTGATCAACGGAGTGTCGGTCGCTGATCCACTGCCTCTAATGGCGAATGCACAATTTGGGAAGATTTCAGCTGTATGGGATCTAGGCCCTGATGGTGTCGCCAGTGGAGCATCCATGGTATTTGGTCAGTTCAAAGTCGAGCACAGCGTCGCTCCTTAATCTGAGATGAATCAACTTAGCCGTCCGCCTTAACTAGGCGGGCGGCTTTTTGTTTTTCGGGATTGGGAGACTGATTGCGGGTTTGCTGAAATGATGCCAAGGGAATGAACATGAATTTTCGATTATTTTCCCTGGGCTGCTGCCTTTTGTCATTGATCTCGTGTGGGCCGGTGGACCGTGATGGCCAGGTGCTTGCGGACTATGAGTCGGCGGCTACGGAAGCACTGGTTCGTGAGATGATACGCACGGCTCCAGAGCTGAATCCTGGGGTGGCTAAAAGCTACTCGATCACTCTCGGAGAGATTGTCCGAGGCCGTGATTACACACCGGCAAGCATGCCTTTTTTAAAGCGCTTCGATGACCTCAAGGTGCGCATGATCAGTGCCACGGTCCTGACGACGATGCCGCCCTCGAACGACATTGTGGACCCCGATTTACGCGTGGCCATGTTTTTGATTCAAATCCGAGCCATGAGGCAGACCGCTGGGGATGTGTGGGAATATGAGGCTGGCTGGTCTTACAAAAACCAGTTTCAGCGCCTAGCTTGGAAGGTCATTGGAAACAATGGGCAGTATCGCGTGGAGCGTGGCGCCGTTGTCGATGGTAATTTCAAGGGCTAATGACGGCCTGCGACTGCTGTTGACCGACTCTTTTGCCTCTGCTTTATCCCTGCCATGTCTAAAGGCCTCGGTGAAACGACCACTCAGTTCTTCCAACTCGGCTCCGCAGCCGAGCCGTTCGTGTTTGCCAATGGTCAGGCTTTGCCTGGAATCACGATCGCCTATGAGGTTTATGGCAAACTGAACGCGAAGAAGTCGAACGCGATCCTGCTCTTCCACGCTTTGTCTGGCAGTCAACACGCTGCCGGGCGGACTGAGGACGTGCCCGGCCTTGATGGGCGCTGGACTCAGGACATCAAGCAAGGCTGGTGGGACTTGTTCATCGGCCCAGGAAAAGCCCTAGATACGAATCGTTACTGCGTCATCTGCGCCAATTATCTTGGAGGTTGCTACGGCAGCAGCGGGCCGACATCCATGAATCCCGAGACAGGCAAGCCCTATGGCAGGGACTTCCCGCCCGTGCTCAGCGGCGATGTCGTGCGTAGTCAGGCGGCCCTCTTAGATCATCTGGGTATTCAGACCCTGCACGCAGTGATTGGCTCTTCCGTAGGAGGGCTTCTGGCGATCAATTTCGCCACACTCTATCCAGACCGGGTCAAGATCGTCATGCCAGTGGCCACCGGTCTGCGGACGACCGTGCTGACACGTTTAACCTTGTTTGAGCAGGTTTTAGCCATTGAAAATGATCCACACTTCCGTGGTGGTGACTACTACGAAGGTCCGGCACCTGAATACGGCTTGGCATTGGCACGGATGATTTCGCACAAGACCTTTGTTCACCTAGATGCCATCGAAAAACGCGCCAGCCAGACGCTGTCGCAGCCGAGTAACCAACTTTCATGGTATCAGGTCGGGCACAATGTGGAGAGCTACATGCTGTATCAGGGGAAAAAATTCGTGAAGCGTTTTGATGCGAATTCCTACTTGAGAATCATCAACATGTGGCTGCGCTATGACCCACTGAAAGATGCTGGAGTGGACAGCTACGAAGCCTTGTTCGCTCGCAGCAAGGCGGCTGGACACCATTACCTTGTCTTCAGCATTGATTCGGACTTCTGCTTTTATCCTGAAGAGCAGGCAGAGATGGTCCTGGCCTTGGAAAAAGCAGGCGTTTCATCCATGCATATCACGGTGCATTCCGCGAAGGGACATGATTCCTTCCTACTCGAGCCGCAGCTCTACACACCGCATCTGGTGTACACGCTGGAGGGGCGCTGGCAGCAGTCTTCTCTGGATGTGACCGTGAATGAGGTGGAATAAAAAGGCCCGGAGCTTTCGCGCCGGGCCTCTGTGAGATTTGATACAGTTTCTGAGTTATTTGAATTCAAGGCATACACCTTCGGTGGTGCTACGGGCAAAGAGGTGGTTGTAGGCCATGAC
>CANHTV010000128.1 GCA_947463285.1 Verrucomicrobiaceae bacterium
CTGGCAGGACCAGTTCGATGGTGGCAAGTTACCTGAGTGGTGGCAACGGCGGCGGTATAACCTCAGCAGGCTTGTGTGTTCCTTTGTCGATTTGTCCCAGCAGATCTATGAAGGCATCCTCAAGTCTGCGCTCTTCACGATGAAAGTCAGTGAGCTGTATGCCATCAATGACGAGTCTTTTCAGTGTGCCAGCGATGATGTTTTCGTCCGTGGATTTCAAGCGCAGGCGGGCTCCGCGCTTGGTTTCCTCGATCACCTCCACCATCGGGGCTGTCAGCGCCCACTCGATCAGTTTGCTTGATCCGCCGATGATTTGGACGTTCAAGATCGTCTCTTCGGAGTTTAATGAACTCCGAGTCATGGAGTCAGCATCGCCATGATGGACGATGCGGCCTTTGTCGATAAACAGCAGGCTGTCACACACCTCCCCCAGTTCACTGAGGATGTGGGAGCTGATCAGGATGGTTGTGCCCTCCTCTGCCAGGATGCGGATCAACTGCTTCAGCTCCACGCGTGCTTTCGGATCAAGACCGGCTGCCGGCTCGTCCATGATCAAAATCTGTGGATCATGCAAAAGCGCCCGTCCGAGGCATAGACGCTGTGTTTGTCCCTTGGACATCTTATTGCTCAGGCGATCCGCGAGCGGCGTGAGATCAGTGAAGTCCATCACCTCCTGGATGCGCTGCACACGTTCAGCCCCCTGATAGCCAAGTGCACGGGCATAAAAATCGAGATATTCGAGCACCGTCATGTGCTCGTAAGTGCCAAAACTGTCAGGCATCCAGCCTAACAAACGTCGCACTTTATTGGGATAATGAACGACATTATGGCCGCCGATTTTGACCTGTCCTGCATCCGGCTGATCAAGGGTGGCCATGATGCGCATGATGGTGGTTTTCCCGGCTCCATTGGCACCGACGAAGCCGACCACGCGACCGTGATCAATGCGGAAGGAAACGTCATCCACGGCCTTCAGGCAGCCAAAGCAACGCTGTAGATTTTCCACCGCGATGGCGGGCTGCGAGAGATCAATTTCAGCGGACTGGGACATGGTAATCAGGGCGTTGTGACACGTCCGAAGACGGCGATGATGTCTGAGTTCCAACGAATGGAAGGCAAAGTCTGAAGAGTCATTTCAGGGGCCTCCGAGACGCGTCCGAAGAAGCTGTTTTTCGGCAGTTGACCCAAACCAGGGGCTTCAAAGCACCTCCGATTCTGCCCCTGGGAAAGGCTGACAAAGGCTTTCCAGGTTTTGCGCAGCGTTGGCTCATCAGACTTCTGCAACGGTACCTGTTGCCCTGAGGCCAAGGTCTTGTCGCCGTGCCAGACACCGCCTTCGGCATCGATATAAAAAAGCTCAGACAACGTGAAACCAAGCGCAGAGATGAGCTGAGGTGCAGCTCCAGTCGAGGCCGCAGGTTTCACCTCCAAGCGTGCCCGTGTTGGCACAACGGCACGCAGGATCTGCCCCTGCTCGGCGCGGCTTTGGAAGTAGTTGCCACTTCGCAGGCGGTCATCTTGGGAAAGGGTGACGCCCTGACTGGTCATGGTGTTTTTCAGCTTCACCCAAGGCGAGTCCGGCAGTGCCAGTGGCTCAATTAAAACTGGCTGTTTCATTTCAAAGCCAGCGCCAAAAAGCACGCCCGTGCGACTGGCCTGCTCCTGCGTCACATAGGCAGCTGCTTCTTCAGGCTCCAGATTGATGAGCACAAAACGTGATCCCAAGCCCCCGATGCCATCTTGAAACAAAATGATGATCAGCATGATCACGCTGGCTCCAATGGAAAGCAGCGGGGTGGTGACAAAAAGCCTGTGCCGCTTCCCTGTGGGAGCCAGCAGGAAGAGGTTTGCCGGTCCCACCAAAATGCCGAAAATCACCAGGAACACGATCACCTGCCAGGAGGCAAACCTGCGCAACCCCAGGGAATCAAGCACCGCCCAGTCAGGTTTTTTAGCGGGGGCGACACCCGTTTGACCGGTGTAATCATTGGTTAGTGCTTTCACGCGTTTGGCCCTGCCCCAGAGGCGACCAACGACCGTTTCCGCATCCAAGTTTTTTCCATCCCAGGTTCTGAAATGCACCTCGCCAAGAGAGAGCTTCCCTGCGTTGTCTACTGGCAGGCCAAGCGCCTTTGCCGTCGTGGGTGAAATTGCATAAAAATCGATCTGCCCGCCAAGCCTAGCCCATTGGAGTATAGCTAGACGTTGGCCCGACTTTATGGATTGCCACTCGGCGTCGGAAATCATCAGCACATCAAAGCCGCTCAGCCCGCGCCAATCCTCTGGCAGGTCATGCGGGTTGAATTCGCTGCCGAAGATCTTGGCGAGTCCTCCCCTTGCGCCGCTGCTCTTGGCCCGCTGCTCGACCTCGTCTTTAAGTCGTGTGTGATTCACCTCGGCAAGCCTCTTACTGATGGCGATGGCGGGGAAGTCGTCACTACGTTGACCATATTTATGAAAATCACGATGACCGACGCCTGTGGCATCGACTGCAATAAGAAGCTGATGATTTTCCGACCACGATGAACTGCCGCCATAATTCACGACCAGAGGCACGAGGTAACTGGCTGACTGCGTGCCGCGAGCTGGAACGAGCATCTGGAAACGGCTTCGATGCGAGTTTTCCATGCGAAAGTGATCAACCTTGGAATGGAAGGCAAAATCCCAGCGACTGTCCGCTTCACTGCTATTGCTGGCGATAATGCGTAGCGGCGCATAGCCGGATGGCGGCAGCGGATCGAAGACGCTGCGAATTTCCAGCGAGGTAGCGTTTTCAGGCACCAGCACACCGGAGGTGATCGTCTGCTGCGCCTGTGCATTAGCCACTAGCAAGAAGAGTGTCAAAATCCAGGCAGAGCGCTTTTTCATGCCGCCGTTTCCTTGAGAGTTTTGGGAGTCGTCAGATTTTGAACCGGCACTTCAGAGATGATCTCACGTACCACACTGGCGCTGGTGCGTCCGTCCATGCGTGCGGTGTAGTCCAGCAGAATGCGGTGATTCAGCACGGGTTGTGCGAGTGTCTGCACATCTTCAAAGCTGGCATTCGGTCTGCCGTGCATCAGTGCCCGTGCCTTGGCTGCGGAGGCCAAACTCAAAGCTGCACGTGGACTGGCACCGTAGCGGACACCTTCTGCTGCCTTGGATTGGCCAGGATGCGTGGCATCCACGATGCGGGCGATGTAGTCTGCGACGATTTCAGGCAGGTAAATGCGCCGGGCCGTCTGCTGGATGAGTGCAAAGTCGTCTCTCGTGGTGATCACTGGAACCTCCGGCTCTATCCCAAGCTCGCGATGGGTGACGATGCGTGCCAGGGTCGCGGCACTGTTTCGCAGCACCTCCAGCTTGAAGAGAAAACGGTCCACCTGAGCTTCAGGCAGGGGATAGGTGCCTTCGAGCTCGATGGGATTCTGAGTGGCCAGCACGAAGAATGGATCTGGCAGGCTGTGCGTCTGGCCCAGCACGGTGACTCGACGCTCCTGCATTGCCTCCAGCAGCGCGGACTGCGTTTTGGGAGAAGCGCGGTTGATCTCGTCTGCAAGCAGCAGGTTGGTGAAAATAGGGCCGGGCTGGAAGACGAACTCGCGGCGTCCTTCCACCTCTTGCAGGACCGGATTTCCCGTGATGTCACCCGGAAGCAAATCTGGGGTGAACTGCACGCGTCTCGTCGTCAAATTCAGTGCCTTGGCTAGGCCTTTCACCAGCTCAGTCTTGCCCAGACCAGGCAGACCTTCCAGCAGTACATGACCACGGGCGATGACACCACAGAGCACAAGGTCGATGAGTTCGTTTTGCCCAAACAGCACCTCATTCAAAGCCGTCCGCAAAGCTGCGATGGGTTTCGAAGCAGCTTGTAACTCTGAGTCAGTGGCAAAATCAACGGCAGACATGTGGGCAGAATAAAGCAGCGCCAGCTAGGTGGCGTCGAGAGGAAAAGCAGATGCATCCGTTGATTGCAGAACCACTCCGCGCCGTGCAATCTTCAGTCTTCACATGAGCAAGCATCATCATCACCACCACGCTGGCTGTATCCGACCTGAGGCAGAGCAACTGCTCGCGCAGGCCATTGAGCGTTGTCGTTCTCTGGGCTTCCGGCGCACCAAGGCATTGGAAGATGTGCTCTCCATCCTCATCCGTGCCTGCCAGCCGCTGACTCTCGCAGACATCTCAGAGCATCAAGATCTCGGCAGCGGAGCAGACAAGGCCACGGTTTATCGTCTTCTGATGAAGCTGGAGCAGCGTTCTTTGATCCGCCGTCTGGGGCTGCATGATCGCGCGGCCTATTACACCATGATTTTACCTGGTGAGCACAGTGACTATCTCATCTGTAATGACTGCGGAAGGATCGAAAAACTGGACATCCACTGCCCGGTGCAGTCTCTCGAAAAACAAATATCCAAAAGCTCCGGCTACAAACGCCTCTATCACGAACTGGAGTTCTTCGGACAGTGCCCAGAATGCCAGGCCTCAGCCTGATCAGGAGTACTTCACGTCCTTGCGGGGCTCCATCTCGAAGGCTGTGGCCTCCTGCTCAGAGATGTTAGGCTTCAGCACTTCCTCGCGAAATTTGATGTAATACGGATCGTCCTGACAGATGAGCAGCTTGTCCATGCTCTCGACCTCGATGTACACAAACCAAGGGTAAGTATCGTTTGGATTCACCCGCTTGCCCGTTTTAACCGCCAGCACCTCGGGCACACGCAACAGTTGCACACGCGTCTGGGACATCATGTGCTCCAGCTTTTCTGGTGTGACCTCAGGCTTGAGTTTATAGAGGCTGAGGTAGGCGATCATGGTTCAAGTCTGGAGAAACCCAGGCTCTTAGTTTTTCCAGTCGAGCACGCCTTTGCGCCAAGCATACACAAAAGCCACGCCGAGGATGCTGATGAAACTTAAAGCGGTCATAAAAATGCCAGCACCATAGACGGCGAGGTAGTCTTTGTAGATGACTGCCCAGGGATAAAGGAAAACGACTTCGATGTCGAAAAGCACAAACAGCATCGCCACGATGTAAAACTTCACGCTGAAACGCGGCTGACCTTCCTGGAGTGGCAACATGCCGCACTCATAGGAACTGTCTTTCATGGCTGTCCGCTTGGCTGCTTTGCCCAGGAGAACAGAAATCAGCAAAGTGACGCCAGCAAAGCCGCTGGCGATGACGATCTGAAGCAAGACGGGGAGGTAATTCTCAAGCATGATCTGAAAAAAGGAGTCTAAAACTAGCCGCGTCTGGCGGGAGCGTCAAATCCCGAAAACTCTCGACTTTAACCTAGATGATTTATGAACTACGTCGCGAGAACGCTGCAAAGTCCATGGATACAAGGCGGGCCCAGTCTTTAACAGGCGGAGTTCATTTGCAATGCTCGAAGGCTTTCAAAGCAAGCCCAACGTTGTAGGCATGGTGTTTCCAGTGTTTGCAGTCGAAGGCTTATGAATCATCCAAGTTAAAAGCAACAGGCCGCATTCCCAAAGGAAATGCGGCCTGTGTTTTAAAAGATGTCTTAGCAGATTAGCGGGCAACCACAGCTGCCGTGCGGGCTGCGATCGTCGCCTGATGGGCGGCGCGCAGGCCTTCCAGGCCGCGGTAGGTTTTGCCAGCTTTGGCGCAAAGGCCACGGCTCACGAGGCCTTGCAGCTTCTCATAAGAACGAAGGCGAAGCATTTCTTCACCTCCACTAACTGCGTTCTTCAGTTTGAGATTGTCATACACCAGCTTGAATAAAGCATTGAACTCAAGTGTGTCCCCTGCGGACAACACATTGACTAGTTCATCGGTGACATGATCAGGAACGCGGCGTGAAAAACGTGTTTTGCGAGTCGGTGCTGTAGCCATAGAGATTTTGACAATAACACACCTTTATTGGTTTGGCGATATTTTTATGATCCGACGAAAAATTTTCAGACTTCACCAAAATCTATCATCAAAATTAAGAAAACTCAGGCGTTGACAAGCAAATGCCAGCCTTGGCCAATGTATGCACATCGCATGTGCAGCTTGTGGTTATTTCGCCTGAATCTTAATCAGCTGCTTTTGCGTGCGGATATAGAGCGCCCCATCTGCCATGGCCGGTGATGCGGTCATCGGATCGGTCATTGGGTTTTTTGCCAGAAGCTCAAATCTGTCCGCAGCTTTGATGACATGTACGTCTCCGCGATCATTGCAGAAATAAAGTCGCTCGCCCACTGCAATTGGTGAAGGCAGATGCTGGCCAGGAAAACGATCCTCCCAAAGATCCTCTCCTGTCTTCGGATTCATGCAGGTCACGATGCCACCACGCGTGGTCTGAAAAAGCAGGCCTTTCACCAACACCGGGCAGGACTCGCTGGCATTGCGTTTTTCACGATCCCAAAGCGTGTGACTCTCAGTGATGTCACCCTGCATCTTGTCATCAATACGGATTCCCAATGTATGTGCGCGCTCAGAGCCGGTGTTAAGAATCAAGACTCCCTCATGCACGAGTGGGCGGATGGCGGCATTGAAGCCCCCATGTCGGACCGTCCAAACTTCCTTGCCCGTGCTCACATCATAGCCAAAGGCTGCACGCGACCCAACCGAAACCAGTGTCTCTTTTCCGGCTAGCGCGAAAACGCTGGGGGTGTGATAGGCCTTGCGCATGTCACCATCACGCGTGGGTTTGCCTTCCTTGTCGAGATCGCCGTAATCTGTGCTGCGCGCCGTTTTCCAGACCGTTTCGCCTGTGACCTTGTTCAGTGCAGTGACGAACTGTTCGTTAATCCCATCAAAGGTCAGAATAAGCAGATCACCATGAATGGCGGGCGACGATCCTGGGCCACGGTAGTGACGCACATTGATATCGCGACGCTGCCAGATGACCGAGCCTGTTTTAGGGTCCAGTCGCGCTGTTCCATAAGTGCCGAAATGCACATACAAAGCATCCGCCTCAAGCACTGGGGACGGCGCGGCATAGTTATTCAGCGGATTGCCCAGCTCTTCCGGTGTCGTGTTTTCAAAAAGCAGGATGTGATGCACGATCTTGCCCGTGTGGCGGTCGATGCCATAAACAAACTGCTTCTTACCATCAGTAGTGGCTGAGGTGAACCAGATACGATCTCCGCCGATCACCGGGCTGCTATGTCCCACATCTTCAAGATCAGTTTTCCATACAATATTGTCTCCCGTCTCAGCATTCCAAGTCAGTGGAATCCGTGCTGCTTCGGACGCCGGAGCCACGCCATCCAAGGTGGGGCCGCATTTATCCGGCCAAAAAAGCGGCTGGGTGGCTACCTCCGCTTGAAGGCACAAGGAGGAAAGTGTGAGTAAAAAAGCTGGGTGCAGTAGATGAGACATGTGAACGTAAGTCACGAAATCCAAAGTCAGCTTCTTTCTTTTTGATTTGTTGGAAGATATCATCCTCAAACTGGTTCGTCTCCATGGATTGAGCTAAAGTAAATGGCGTGCGGCTCATGCCGGGTCACTTCGCCTTCTTGTTGCCCTTTTAGGGCTTCTTGGCTGCTTTGCGATCCGGATCGCCGTTCTAGCGCTCATCCTCCCAACGCGGAGGCTGCATGCTGGTGTTCCATTTTCGAAAAGAGCGGTCAACTCGGCTTTCTTTGTGGAATTCTTGTTCTGAGGTCCTTTTGCTCGCAGGCCGCCAGCGCCGTTTGCTGCACATCGAGCTGAATCACGGGATCATTCACCACACGATTGCCGGGGATCGTGCTTTTCCACTGCGCCATCCAAGTCACGCGGATGCCAGCTTCCCACACGAACCCTTTGGAGCCACGAAGCCCCGACTCGCTCCGCGAGCGCATGCGTACCGCCGTTGTCGCTAATGCAGAAGATCTTTTGCATGGTGGCGCGGTGAATGATGACGAGCGTGCCTTCTCTCCAGGAAGTTGACCGCGTTTTCGAAACGCGGCCGCTAAACAGGGCGCTCCAATTTTTGCTTCACCGCCACGAGCTTCTCTTTCATTGCCGCATACGAGACTTGCTGCACGGGCACCTTCTCCGTCACCGCCATCGACGCAGCGATTCCAGCGGACTCGCCGAGGATCATCCAGACGGGTTCCATGCGGATGGAGGTCATGGCGATGTGGCTGGCGGAGACGCAGACGGGCACGAGCAGATTCGTGCACTCGCTCGGCTTCGGCGTGATGGCGCGATACGGGATCTTGTAGATGCCTTCGTGCTGGTCATCGAGGTAGAGCATGGAGAACTCGCCGCCATAGAGTGCCACTTTGCCTTCGTGGACGTAGGTCGCATACGGCCAGTCATCCACGCCGTAGGAGGCGAGGCCGATGCTGTCCGCGGGATCGGTGGTGCCTTCGAGGTCTTTTTGAGTCACGACATAGTCGGACTTCATGCGGCGGGCCTCGCGCACATAGAGTTGGTGAGGCCAGCCCTGCGTGTCGTCGAAAATGCCGCGTTGAAAGCCGAGCTCGGTGGCGAGTTGCTTGAACTTGTCCGGCACGCAGTCATCGGTGCGCAGGAAGTGCGTCATGCCGCGCATGAACTCCTGGTCCGCTTTCCAAATGCGGGCGCGAGTCACGTAGTCGCCATCGGGATACGCGGCGTTGCTGCCGTAGTTCGTCGGCGCGAGCAAAGCGCGGGCGAGATTGCCAGCACCCATGGAGTGAATGCGTCCGCCTGCTTCTTCAAAGAAGCCGAGCTTGCCCTTCATGCGGCGTCCCACGTCGATGCCGGCCTTGTTCTTGAAGCCGCGACGATAGAGCTCCCACTGCTTCGGGTCGTAATGCTCCGGCGGGTCGATGGGGATGCGATCCGCGTCTTTGCTGAACTTCCAGCGGAAGCCGTA
>CANHTV010000129.1 GCA_947463285.1 Verrucomicrobiaceae bacterium
CGATGTCGTCTGGGTTGGCGCGCATCCGCACATGCATCACGACGCCACCTGTTATGGTCTGGAGTGTGGCAAGCACGTCTTCACTCAGGCACGCATGGCGTCATCACTCCAGGAGGCTGAACGCATGTGGGAAAAAGCGATGACTTTTCCTGAACTCGTCACTGGCATCTGCCCGGCGCCACATGGTTTGAAAGGCGGCGAAATGGTGAAGAAGCTGCTCGCTGAAGGTGCCATCGGCACGCCGTTTCATGCCATGCTGCATAGCTTCAGCGCCTCGTGGTTGGATGCGAGCCAGCCGGCTCATTGGCGGCAAAAAGTCGAGATCAGCGGGGTGCAGATTTTGACGCTTGGCATCTACATTGAGGTCCTGCAGCACTGGCTCGGGCACATCCTTGAGGTCGAGGCACGCGGTCAGGTCGTTATCCCTGCGCGGCAGGGTTACAGTGTTGAAATCCCTGACTTCGTTCAAGTGATGGCACGTTTTCGCAGTGGTCTGGAGGCGACGATGGTCTTCAGTGGCGTCGCTTCGCATGGCCCGACGGATAAGCTTTGGATCTTCGGCAGCGCTGGCACGCTCTGCTATGATTTTGCCACGGAGGAAGTCTCTCTGGGACAGGCGGGCAGCACTTTGGAAGTCGTTCCCGTGCCTGCTGAGATGCAGCGTGAATGGACCGTGGAGCGCGACTTTATCCAGGCCGTGGCTGATCCCTCCGCACCGCGCCCCAAGCCTGACTTCACGGAAGGCGTCTGCTACATGCGTGTCGTCGAGGCAGTGTGGGAGGCGATGGAAACCGGCGGTGTGGCCAAGTGTGTTTGATCAGCCAACCGGGGGACAGAAATTCAGCAGCTCGATCTCGATGGCATGTTTCTTTTCGGGCTGCACCTCGACAACGCTGATGCTGCCGTACTCGATGTTGAAGTGTGCCATGTTTCTCAGCGGCTGGCTCAGCATCATGGCCAGGATCACGCGGATGATGCCGCCATGGCAAAACACGGCGACTCGTCTGTGTGGGTTTTCCTGAAGGATCTTCAGCAGTGCCGGGCGCACGCGTGCTTCCAGTTCGGCGGCGGATTCGCCATTCGGGATGCCTTTGGTCTCGATGATCTCCAGCCAGTCAAAGGCACTGACGCCGAAGTGTTCCTGCACGCCTTCCCACAGATGGCCTGTCCAGTCGCCAAAATCGACCTCTCTCAGGTCTTGAATGATGATGGGCTGCATGTCGCGCTGTTTGGCCAGCGGTGCCAGCGTCTGCTGTACCCGCAGCATCGGGCTGGCGTAGATGGCATCCAGCGGTGTCTCAGCCAGCCATTTGGCGACGGCCTCACCATGCTTCAGGCCGAGTGAGGACAGGCCCATGTCGATACGACTGCCTCCGAAAACCTTGTGATAGCGTTCCTCCACCTCGCCGTGACGGATGAGATAGAGCTGGGTGGGATGATTGGGAAGGTGGTCTTTCAAAGCACTGATCCTATGGCCTGATGAGCGCCACTGATCAAGCCACCAGATTCTTGATCACATGCCCATGCACATCCGTGAGGCGGCGGTCGATGCCGTTGTGGCGGACAGTGAGCTTTTCGTGGTCGATGCCCAGCAGGTGCATCATCGTGGCGTGGATGTCGTAGCAGGTCGTCGGGTTCGCGCGGTCGAGCGGCTTGTAGCCCCATTGGTCGCTTTCACCAGCGGTGATGCCACCCTTGATGCCGCCGCCGCAGAGCCAGTTGGTAAAGACATACGGATTGTGGTCACGCCCCTTGCCTCCCTGCGTGCTCGGCATTCGGCCAAACTCCGTCGTCCACAAAATGATCGTCTCATCCAGCAGTCCGCGTTGTTTCAAATCAAGAATCAGCGCAGAGACAGCCTTCGCCATGCCCCAGGCCAGCGGGCCGTGGTCGCGCTCGACGTCTTCGTGGCTGTCCCAGTTTCGACGCGGAAAGCCGTTGTCGTTGCCGCTCCAGATCTGCACAAAGCGCACGCCGCGCTCCAGCAGACGTCGCGCCGTGAGGCACTTGCGGCCCATGTAGTCGGCCTCTTCTTCGGCGTTGATCTCCGTGGGCCAGACTTTGCGATGCTCCTGGATGCCATACATCGTTTTCATGGCGTCAGTCTCCTTCGAGAGGTCCAGCGCCTCCGGTGCAGCAAGCTGCATCTTAGCCGCGAGTTCGTAGCTCTGAATGCGGCTTTCAAGACGTGAGTCCTCTTCACGCTGTGCGGCGTGTTTTCGGTTCAGTTGCTCCAAAAGCTCAAAGCCGCTGCGGTCTGATCTCGCGCTGATGTAGCGGCCTGATTTGTGCGGAAACAAATCCGCGATGGGGGTCTCGGCTCCGGGATAAATGATCGTCCCCGCGTGCTGAGAGGGCAAAAAGGCACTGTCCCAATTCTTCGGACCATTTGAGGCAAAGCCGCGATGATCCGGAAGCACGACGAAGGTTGGTAAATTGTCACTGATGGAGCCGAGTGCATAGCTCACCCAGCAGCCCATGCCCGGAAAGCCGGGAAGATTAAAGCCCGTTGCCTGCAACAGCGTGCCCTGCGAATGCACGCCCGTTTTGCCGACCATGTTATGGACGAAGGCCAGGTCATCCGCGCAGGCACCGAGTGGCGCGACGGCATCACTGAGCATCTTGCCGCTCTGGCCATAGGGTTTGAAGTCCCACACCGGCTTCTTCCATGGCCCGAGTCCGTTTTGAAAGGCCTCCACGGCTTCGCCGAAGTTCGACGCCTCACCGTGATGTTTAATGAGCGCCGGTTTGAAATCAAAGAGGTCGATGTGGCTCGCCGCACCACCCATGAAGAGCTGGATCACCCGCTTCGCCTTGGGGGCGATGACCTGCGATCGGTGCGCCGTTTCTCCTGCCTGCAGCGAGGCAAAGGCGAGCGCGCCGAAACCTTGTCCGGTGGTTTGAAGAAGCTGGCGGCGGGTGAGCATACTCTTCATACGAAGGCTCACTCAGGAACCTTTGTGGCTCTTTCGGCGATCAGCTCTGAGAGTGTCGCCATCTCGGTGCCGGGTTTGCCTTTGGGCTGCACCAGTAAAAGATCAGCCGTAGGCACAGGAGCCGTGAGTTTAACGAAAGCAGCTCCGGTGTGTGCGATCTTCCGTGAATGTTCGGGCATCAAAGCCACCCCATCGCCTGAGGCCACCGCTGCGAGCATCAGCGAGAGTGAATCCACCTCGCTAAAGATCTGTGGTTCAAAGCCCGCCGCAGCGCAGATGCCGCGCAGAAACTCCCGCCGCCCTGGAAACACAGCATCGCTAAGTGAGATCCAAGAGTCGCGAGCCAGTGCTTCCAGCTTGATCGTCTTCTTTTTCGCCAGCGCATGATCCTCCGGCAGCACAGCGGCCATTTTGTTCCGCGAAAGCCGCCTCACCGCAAAAAACTGCCGGTCCGCCTCCTCGATGTTCCCTAGGATAGCGGCATCCAGCTCATGGGCTCGCAGTCGCTCGAGCTGCGCCCTGGGTGATAGCTCAAAAAGGCTCACGCGGGCCTTCGGATGCCGCTGGCGGAACTCCCGCAGGGCCGGTGCCACCAGATCATCGAGAAAGATCGACAGAAACCCCAACCGCAACGTGCGCGGCGCATCACCAAACTGCTCGCGGAGCTGCTGTGCGGACGTTTCCGCATCGCAGATAATCTGGCGTGCCTTTGGAAGGAAAAAGCAGCCCGCCTCCGTCAGCACGATGCGTTTCTTGACCCGGTCAAAAAGCGCCACGCCCAGGTCAGCCTCAAGAGAAGCGATTTGCCGACTTAATGCAGGCTGAGTCACATGCAGCTTCTCAGCAGCCCGCGAGATGCTCATAGCCTCAGCAGCGGCTGCGAAGTAACGAAGTTGATGAAATTCCATGACCTATCGTGGCACACAGGTTCTGGGACGAAAACTGCGAATGCAGCGGAGCTCCCAGCTGTGAGCTTCTGGCGCTGATTCAGATTAAAGAATTCTTGGACTGAAGTAAGAGCGCGATATGATATGGTGAAGTTGTAAACCTATGCTGCTCGATTTTATCCTGGAAAAACCATGTCAAAAAAGCGGTTCTGATGGCTTTCAATCAGCGAAAGGAGATGTGCGATGACCTCAGGACTGATTGCTTTGTTGGATGATTTGGCCGCACTCACAAAGTTAGCCGCGGCTTCATTGGATGATGCAGGGGCTCAGGCAGCCAAGGCCAGTTCCAAAGCAGCAGGTATTGTCATTGACGATGCCGCAGTGACGCCAAGGTATGTGGTAGGTCTGGCTGCAGACAGAGAGCTGCCGATCATTCGTAAAATTGCCATCGGATCACTTAAAAATAAGCTCCTCTTGCTTCTGCCTGGCGCTTTGGTCCTTAGTTTTATTGCACCATGGATTATCACACCCTTGTTGATGCTTGGGGGCGCCTTTTTATGCTTGGAAGGTTATCATAAGGTAATGGACCTCGTTCAGCCAGGTCACCATGGTGAGGATTCAAATGTCCAGTCAGCAGCACAGACGGCTGAGGCTCTGGAAAATGAACGCGTTGACAGTGCGACCCGGACTGACTTCATCTTATCCGCTGAAATCATGGCCATAACTCTGGCCTCAGTCTCGACTACTCCGATCTGGATGCAAGGCGGTGTGCTGGCCGTGGTCGGAATAGGCATGACGTTTTTAGTTTACGGAGTCGTCGCCATCATCGTGAAGGCTGACGATGTCGGGGTGGCCTTGGCTCGATCTTCGCAGGGTTTCATCAGCACTCTTGGTCGAGGTGTCGTCATGGGGATGCCGCTGTTTTTAAAAGTATTGAGCATGGTCGGAATGGTCGCCATGTTATGGGTAGGAGGAGGTATTTTGATTCATGGCCTGCATCATTTAGGCCTGCATGGCCCCGAGGAAGCCGTGCATCATGCGGCTGAAGCAGTGGCTCGTTTGCTGCCATCGGTTGGTGACTTCCTGAGCTGGCTCACCAGTGCGGCTTTGGCCGCTGCTTTAGGCGTTATCGTGGGTGCACTGGTAAATCCGCTGGTGGAGCATCTAATCCTACCTACCTGGAAGCGGTTAAAACCCAATGGACGCTCTTAAGCTCAGGTTTGAATGGTTGTGCAAACTGAGTGTGCGTCTGTTGGGCGTGTGTTAGCTCGGCGGGAAAGGGGTTGCGCACTCAGTGCAGTGTAGTTAAACGCTGAGCATGGTTCCTTCTACTCCTCGTCTTGGTATGTTGATCGTTGTTTCTGGCCCCTCGGGGACTGGTAAGACCACGCTGTGTCGGAAGGTCTGTGATGGCGAAAGGGCCGTTTTTTCGGTTTCCTGCACAACGCGGCCTCCACGCCCGGGTGAGGTGGATGGGAAGGATTATTTCTTCCTTGATGAAGCTGATTTTCTTGCGCGAGTGGATCGTGGTGAACTCTTTGAATATGCCCGTGTTCACAATCGTTGGTATGGCACGCTCAAGAGCTACGTCTTTGAAAATCTGCGCCTTGGTGTGGATGTCTTCATGGACATCGACGTTCAAGGCGCCGCCCAGGTTCGCGGCTGTGAGGATGATCTCGTGAGTCAGTGCCTGACGGACATTTTTGTCATGCCTCCGAGCCTGAATGAATTGCGTAATCGCCTCTCTGGACGTGGGACTGACAGTGCTGAGGTGGTGGAGTTGCGTCTGAAAAACGCGGAGGCTGAAATGCACCATTGGCGGGACTATCGCTATTGTCTCATCAGCGATACCCGTGAGAGCGATGAGGCACGATTTCGCACCTTGATCGAGGCCGAGCGCCTGCGCAGCAGCCTCTATGAGCTTTGATTCGAGGCGTTTTCGATCAAGTCGTGAAGGCGTTTGACATACCCCTCCAGGGAAAAGCGCTCTTTGACCGAGTGCCTTGCGGCTTCGCTCATGATGAGACGTTTTTTAGAATCTGACGCGAGCTGCCAGATCGCCTCGGCGAGGGTCACAGGATCCAGTGCACGAGGCTGCACGACATCATCGCGCACGGGATCATAGACATGATGAGGCAGTGAAGAAGAGCAAACGCCCAGTTTTCGATAATCTGATAAAATCAGCGTGCCCGGCAAACACAGGCCGGTAACATCAGGTATGATGGCTTCGGGAAGACCATCGACTTGAGTGCAGATGACGGGACAGCCGCTGCCATTGGCTTCGATGGCGACATTACCCAGAGGTTCACGTAAAGAGGGACAGACGAAGACATCCAAAGAGTGGTAAAACTCACTCATCTCCTTCATGACTCCGAGAAACCTCACCGCATGTGAAACTCCCAGGTTTTGGGCCATGGTTTCCAGCATTTCTAGCTCTGGCCCGGTGCCGGCGATGACCATTTCAAAATTCGGGTCTCTTTTGAGCAATTCAACCATCGCATGGATTCCAATGATCATGCCTTTGGCAGGTATCAGACGTCCAGCCATGCCGATCCTGAAGAGCCCGGGCTCCCGTTTCGGCCTGGGATGCCGATTTTCAAACCGCATCGGATTGTAGATCACGTCACACAGCGACTCTGGGATGGCGAAGCGTAGGTTGAGGAGGCGTTTGGCTGCGTGCGAATTGCAGAAAAAGCGATTGGTCCGCTGAAAGTGACGCATGACAGCGTCATCACGTGCCGATGCCCACCAAGCTGCACCACGCTCATAATAGATGCAGGTGCGGCTGTGGTCAGCTGCGGTCCAGGCGCAGGCATTGTCTGGCGTATTATACACCATGAGAATGTCTGGTTTCAACTTGGCTGCATAGTTTGTGGCGCGGGGGACACGGAGGGAGCCTGAGATACGAAAGGGTCCGTAGTAGCGTGCATGAAAGACACTTTTCATGTGGCTAAGCACCGCCTTTTTGAAAAAGGAATGGCAGCGCCGATTCAGGATCATCAAATGATGCTCGTGAACTCCTGAGCCTGCGTATGTCAGGTAGTCTGCAAAGATAGACTCCACTCCACCGACAGTGTCCAGATTTAGGCTGTGGAGGATGCGACTCATGCAGGGCAGACTTAGGAAGAAATGGAGCAGGCTAAAAAGAGTATTGTGAGATGCCTTCTGTGGAGTAGAAACTTAACTATCACTGAAAGGTGCTTTCGAAATGAGGGAACAGGCATCCGAAAACAACATTGATCAAACTGAGTCGAGAAGAAAATCAACTTTCTCCGCGATCGTCAGTAACAAACAGCTTGGGGATGTAACTTTGTTAGAACCCTTGACGCGGTTAATGGCCGAACGCACAGGGCAGCCAGTGGCCCTTTTTGTCAAAGATGTGTTTAAACCTCTGATCGCGCTCATGCCTCACGCTGTCTGGGGGCCGGATGCCGATGTGCATTTTGATGAAGTTTTGTGCACTGACTGGGGGTCGAAGTCAGCGGTGCGGGTTCGTCGATGTCTTGCACGGCTGAAAAGGCTGCTCTGCAATCGCCCCGATCACATCCGCTGGTGGTATCATCTCATTTACCGCGAGGTCATCTGCAAAGCCCATGAGCCTTTTGAAGCTGAGTATTGGGGGCTGTATTTTTGGCGTGTCTTGGGTGGGGATACAACCCAGTTTGTGTCCTCAAGGTTAAACCTGCCGCCTGCTCAGTGGCGTCACCCGCAGGTGCCGACACAGCCTTTTATGGTCATCGTACCGACATCCGCCTGGCCGGAAAAGCTTTGGAGTGACGTTCAGTGGTCCAGTGTGATCAAAACTTTGGGTGGGCGATTTGGAAAAAGTCTGCGAATCCTCATGCTAGGGGGGATGCAGGAGTTCGAAAAATCTCACTGTGCCAATATTGAGGCCTCCTCAGACTACAAGGTGGTCAATTTGTGCGGGCAGACGAACCTCAAGCAGTATCTGCATGCGCTTTCGCGAGCAGAGGTGGTTTTGAGCGTGGATGGCTCAGGATCACACCTAGCCCAGGCTTTTGATCGCCCGACCGTGACGCTTTTTGGCATCACTGAGGACAGACTCTGGCATTACGCGACGCCTAAAAATATCTGTCTGGCTTCGCGTCAGTTTACTGAAGATGGCACGATGGCAACCACGGACATCATTCCGGCCAGGGCTGTGCTTGAGGCCTTTGATCGCGTTTATTCAATTCGAGCAACGACTTTCCAACGCATGGCTTGATTCCTTGTCTCTGAGGCTGCATCTTTCAGACCGCATTCCTCGGATTTCTGACGGATGAACCAATCTATCTCCATGAAAATCAACCAAGGGCGTCACGCATGAGTCTGCCAGACATCGCCGGACATGAACTGCTGGACCTAATCGGCAGCGGGCGCTGCGGTGCCGTCTATCGTGCCAATGCAGGGGGCAAGAGCTGCGCCGTGAAGGTCTTTTCCTCCATGGCCATCAATCGCAAGTCCCTTGCGACAGCGGTGCGGGCGATGCAGCAGATGCCTCATCATAGCGGCATCCTGCCAGTCGAAGAGTGCAATTTCGAAAAGAGTCCCTACTACACAGTCACGCCGCTTGTTGGGGTGATGACCAAGGACAATCAGGGCCGCCGCCAGTGGCAAACACCGACGCTGGAGTCTGTTTGCCATGGTATTCCCACGGATCAGGCCTGGGGTTATGTTTACCATATCGCAGACGCACTCTGCTGGCTGCACCGTCATGGCATCCCTCATGGAAACCTGCGTCCCTGCAACGTGCTGTTGGAGGACGACGCCAACTCCAGCATCCGACTCACGGACATCGCTCAAGGCTGGGTTGGTGGTATTCATCACCTGGAGCTGACGGATCATTTTGTGCATCTCTGCCCGGATCAGGCGGAGAATCCAGACGCTGTCTTTGCCGGTTATGGTCCCTCCTGGGATGTGTATGCC
>CANHTV010000130.1 GCA_947463285.1 Verrucomicrobiaceae bacterium
GCATCTGCCCCTGACTTTCCCGCTGATAACGGGCCTCGCCTTCAAAGGTCCAGCGGATGTGGCCGTGATCAGCGAGCAGATCGTCGAGGAAGACGGTGAGTTCTTTACGCAGAGCGGCGATGTCCGTGGTGCCTTTGTCAGCATCAGCGGAGATGTTCAGAGCGCGGCGGCGGTCCACGCGCTTGATACTGGTGAAGCTTTTGGTCACCTTGGCCTCAGCCACGCGGCTGAAAGGCACCTCCAGCCCGGAGGCGGTGCGCACGCGCATGGTGTCGAGAGTGGCGAGGTTTTGACGGTTCGCCTTCGGCATACGCAGCATGACTTTGACCTCATTGCGCCCGCGCTGGATGCGCTGTACTTCATCGCCATAAAAGGACTGCCGCACCTGGCGGGCGAGATCGGTGACGGTGACGCCGAGCTGCTGGGCCTCGGGTTTCAGGGTGAGCTGGATCTCATTGCGGCCGCTATCGAGGGAGTCGTTGATGTCAAAAAGCGCGGGATAAGTGCTGAGCTTCTCTTTGATCTTCTCAGACATGGCGAGCATTTCCTTGGGATCTGTGCCGGTGAGCTGGATGTCGATGGGATCACCACCACGCATGATTTCGGCGCGAAAAGTGAGTTCCTCGGCACCGACGATGTTGCCGATGCGCTTTCGCCATTCACCCGCCATCTCGACGGTGTTGGCATCACGACTGCGTTCTTCGGGTCCAAAGGTTTCAATGGTAACACCACCCACATGACTGCCTGAGCCAGAAGGTGAACCACGGCTCGAGAGCGTGGTGCCGATGGTGGAGACGACATGCTTCACGACGCTGCGCCCATCCGGGCCGACGTATTCTTTCTGCATGTCCAAAGCGATGGCGTAGATGCGCTCGATATGCTTTTCCGTGACCTCGATAGGGGTGCCGTCCAGCATCGTGAGACGGCAGTCGATGCGCTCACTGGGCACACGGGGGAAGTAGGTGGTGGGGATGCGCCCGCCGATGTAGAGGCCGATGATGATGGTGAGCCCGCCAAACAGCAGCGCCAGCACGGCATAACAATGATTCACGCTGAAGCGGATGGCAGGCGCATAGACCGTGCGGACGAACCATTGCAGTGCCCCATCGGACATGCGGTGGACGGGGGCCAGCATGTCCCCTGCCCTGCCTAAAAAGGGATGCGCGAGATGGCTGGGCAGGATGAGCTTCGTCTCCACCAGCGCGATCAGCATCACGGTGATGAAGATGAGGGCAATGGGTTTAAACATGGAACCCCAGTCTGAGGAGTCGAGGGCCATGGGTAGGAAGGCAATGACGGTGGTGAGCACGCCGAAGGTGATGGGCACGGCCATGCGCTTGGTGCCGGTAATGGCAGCCTCCAACGGCGTCAGGCCACCGGTGGTCCGCAGGTGATCACAGTGCTCAGAGATGACGATGGCATCATCCACCACGATGCCCAGAACGAGGATGAAACCCATGAGGGAGGACAGGTTGATGGAGATGTCCAAGTAAGGCATGAGCGCAATGGCTCCCAGGAAGCTCATGACCATGCCGACACCGACCCAGATCACGGCCTCCAGCCTCAAAAACAGGCCGACGCAGAGGAAGACAAGGATCAAACAGCTCTGCGCATTTTGCATGAGCAGGTCGATGCGGCCTTTGACGATCTTGGAGCGGTCATTCCAGTAGTCCAGCCGCACGCCACCGGGCAGCTTGCGGTTCATCTCTTCGATGTAGGCCTTCACACGCTCGCCGATGGTGATGGCGTTTTGTTTCCCCTCACGCATGACGCTGATCATGACGCAGCGGCGGCCATTCAGCCGGGTAACCAGCGGGTTTTCCGTAAAGCCGTCGATAATCTTGGCGATCTCCCCCAGGGTGATCTTGGTGCCATCGGCACGAGTCACGAGGGGGATGCGGGCGTAGTCATCACCGGTGTAGGCACGGCCTCGGGTGCGCAGGGAAACATCTCCCGCCTCGGTCTGGACGACACCCGCAGGCATGTCGATGGCATTTTCACGAATGGCGCGGCTGATGGTCTCCAGCGTCAGCCCGTATTTACGCAGCTGTTCCTCCGGGATCTCGATGGCGATTTCTTCACTGCGAATGCCCGTGATGTCGGCATGGGAAATGCCGGGCAGTGAGGCGAGTTCATCACGGGTTTGTTCGCCGAGACGCTTGAGGTCGCGCTCCGCCATATCAGCGCTGAGGATGACGGTGATGACGCTGTGAAAACTGTCATCAAGCTGAATGATGGGCTTCTCTGCCAGTGCCGGGAAATTAGGGATGGCATCGACGCGGATCTTCACGTCATCCATCACCCGGCGGGGATCTTCATCTTCATTGACTTCGATGAAAACACTGCCGCCACTGCTGCCCGCCGTGCTGTTCACGTGCTTGATGCCGCCCACCTGCTGGATGGCTTCCTCGATCTTCAAGACGATCGTTTCCTCCGTCTCTTCTGGGGAGGAAGCCGGGTACGGCACGTTCACGGAAATGAAGCGCGAAGGCATGTCCTGAAAGACCTCCAGCGGCACTTTATCCTGATACAAAGTCCAAGCCCCAGCCGCCATGACGGCGAGCATGAGCAGATTGGAGGCGACGTGATTGCGGGCGAACCAGGAGATCATCAGAGAAACAAACAGCGTATCATTAAAACAAAGGCCCAGAGGTAATGCAGTGCACGGCCTCTGGGCTTGAAGTCAGCAGACGGAATGGAGAGTTGGAGTAGTGGAGATTTGGATTCCGTATTCCTCTACTCCAACACTCCGTCACTCCTCCGACGCGATCCTTAATACACACCTTCGACGATGGTCTTCTCCATCGCGCCAAAGGGGCGGACATCAGCGACACCATCCCAGGCATAAGGCGCACGTGGGCGGCGGCGCATGGCTTCATCACGCTCCAGGAAGCGCGGCATGAAGAACTCCTTCGTCAGCGTGGTCAATTCCACACGGCCCCAGGCATCATACTCCACGGTATTGTCGGTCTGGTTTGGATCGACAACACGGAGCACGGCGCGTGGTTGTGGCGCGTAGTAACTGATGGAGAAATTATCCTCAGCCGTGAGCGGCACACTGGCGGCCAGACCCATGAGCGTGTTGCCGTAGGTCGGGTAGAAGCCGATGCGGCCTTCCAGCACTTCTTCGACGATGAAACGCACGTATTGAGGCGTCATGGTGGTGCCACCGACGAAGGCACCGCGGATGCCGACGCTGTAGAGGTCCACCTTCTCAGCCAGGGCTTCCAGCAGCTTCGGTGTGGTGAAGATGGCGGAGATCTTGCGGTTTTTCAGCAGCAGCACGGCTTGATCAATGACGTGGTCCATGTATTGACGGGCGACATCGAACTGCTTGTTCGAGATGGCCTTCTTCACGAAACGAGGATCCAGATCGACGAAGTAGCAGGAGCTGCCGCGATAGTTCGCCAGATGCTCCACAGCGAGGCGCAGACGACGTGGACCGGTGGGGCCTACCATGATCCAGGCCTGGCCTGGTGGGAAGTGTTTGTCGTCCAGTTTGTGGCTGAACTCTTCATAATCGACGCGGAAATCATTCCAGCCGATACGCTGCTTTGGCATCCCAGTGGTGCCGCCGGTTTCAAAGATGTTGAAGGGCTTGCCCTTGAAAGCCTCAGGCACCCAGACTTCTGGCTGGAGATCACGCAGCCACTCGTCCTGGAAATGCGGGAACTTGGCAATGATGTCTTCGTAGTTATTGACGACGCCACGAGGATCGAAGTTCTTCTTGGCCCAGTCGAGCCAGAATTGGCAGCCCGTTTCTGGGGAGAAATGCCACTGAATGATTTCACGGACTTGATGATCGAGCTGCGTTTTGGCTTCTTCGGGTGTCATGGGGGTTGGGGGTAGGTAAAAATAGGGAGCAGTGACTGAAACGGCACCGCATCTCACTCCTTTCTACGACTCACAAAAGGAAATCAACGCCCGAAGTCAGCGAATCCTCGCTCTCTTTAGCCGAAACCACCTCCACGCTTGCCCCGCCGCATTGCCGAGGATAGACAAAAGGATGCCATCGCTCGCCCATGAAATGCTCCTCCGTGAGTCTGGATATACCTGCATCGCCGGGATCGACGAAGCCGGACGCGGGCCTCTCGCCGGCCCCGTTTCGGTCGCCGCGGTCATTGTGCCGGAGGACTTTGACCATCCCGTGCTGAATGACTCTAAGAAGCTCACGGAAAAACAACGCGAGCTGCTTTATGATGAACTCACCACGGACCCTAGCATCCGCTGGCACGCTGAGATGATCGAGGCGCCGGAGATCGACCGCATCAACATCCTCCAGGCAACCTGGCTGGGCATGAGACGCTGCGCCCTGGCACTGAATCCAAGGCCTGACGCCGTGCTGATCGATGGCAAACCTGTTCGTGATTTCCCCATTCATCAGGTGGCTCTAGTGAAAGGAGATAGCCTCAGCTACAGCATCGCCGCCGCCAGCATCATCGCCAAAGTGCGCCGAGATCGCCTCATGGTGGCCCTCGCAGAAAAATATCCGGGCTACGGTTTTGAGATCCACAAAGGCTACCCGACCCCAGGCCATCAAGCCACCCTCAGAAAACTAGGCCCCTGCCCAGAACACCGCCGCAGCTTCGCGCCGGTGGCTCAGATGGAACTCGGTTTGTGAGTGCTTACGGTGCGATCTTATTCAGCGCCTCAGAGACATTTTCCACACTCAGCAGCTCGGGCAGCACGACAGGCTCCTTGCCCCCTGCTACATAAAGCACATTCACTGGCACCGCTGCCTTGCCCAAGGCAGACAGCGCTTTGGTGATGCGTGGATCTTCATTGGTCCAGTCAGCCTTCAGCAGCGTCACCTTTTTATCAGCGATCAGCTTTGCCAGCGCCGCGTCTTTGTAAACGCGCTTGTTCACCTGGCAGGTGAAGCACCACTTGGCGGTAAAGTCGATGTACACCGGCTTGCCAGCCGCGCGCAGCTCAGCCTCTTTTTCAGGTGACCAAGCCTCCCAGGTAAGTCCGCCTTCCACATGGCTACCGGCATCGGCCGCCCCTTCCTCCACCTGAGGCCAGCCCAAGGCAAGGCCGCCAGACATGCAGCCAAGAGCCAGAACGACTGCGATCAAACGCGTCCGTGCAGGCTTGTGCGGCAGGCTCCAGCGCCCGTAAATCCAGCAGCCCAGCGCCACGATCACCAGACCAAACATCAGAAACAGCATTGGCTGGCCTTCGATCATGCCCGTGAGCACCCAGAGCAAAAACGCCACCGTTCCAAAGAGCAGGAAGGACATCCCCTGTTTAAAACTTTCCATCCAGGCACCAGGACGCGGCAGCGCAGAAACCAGCTTGGGAACCAGAGAAAGCACCAAGAACGGACTCGCCAATCCAAGCCCAATCATCGTAAACATCAGCATCGCCTGCGCTCCTGGCAGCGTCACCGTGTAACCGAGCGCAGAACCCAAAAACGGCGCAGAACAGGGTGTTGCCACCACCGTTGCCAGCAAGCCCGAAAAAAACGAGCCACTGATACCGTGTTTCGCCTGCAAATTCGCCCCCACGCCCACGGCCGAGGCCCCGATCTCAAACAAACCCGCCATATTTAAACCAAAGATCAGGAAGAAAGCACAGAGACCATAAACAAAGCCGGGGGATTGCAGCTGGAAACCCCAGGTTTTTCCCAGAACAATGACCAAACCACCCAACGCCCAGAAGCAAAGCAGAATGCCCACCGTGTAGGCCATGCCATGCAGCAGCACCTGCTTTTTATCCTCACCCGCCTGCTGCACCACGCTCATGATCTTGATGCCCAGCACCGGAAAAACACAAGGCATGATGTTCAGGATCAGACCACCGATGAAAGCAAACAGCAGATAACCCGCAAAGGAGCGCTCTGGTAGCACGACAGGCATCGGCTGCTTCTGGACCTCCAGACCGGTAAACAACTCCACCGTCGCAGCATCCGTCTCAGCTTTTTCGGCCAACATCACTGTCATCTTGGCCTCCGATTTCGCAGGCATGCAGTTCTGTGGATCGCAGGCCAGAGCATCCACCTTCACACTAATTTCCGCCGTCTCACCAGCCTTGCCAGAGGCGGTGATTAGCGCAGGCAAATACGTCGTGCCATCATAGCCTTGGGATTTTTTACCATCGGTGGACTCGACTTCCCGCGTCGCTGGCCAGGGCAGTTCCTCGACCTTCCAACCTTCGGGCAATGTCCATTTGAGAGTTGTTGGTTTACCGATCACATCAGCAGGTAAAACCTTTCCATAAGTGTGCCAGTGCTCTTCATGAACCAGTTTCACCGCTATGCGGAAGGGCTGCCCCACCGCCACAGACTTCACCTCGGACAGCAATGAAGCCTGAACCTTCCCCTGCCCTGCTCCAGCCAAACTGAATTGTGCCACAAGACACGAAGCCAAGGCAAAAAGGAATAATGCAGTCAAGAAAGTCTTCATGATAGTTTTGAAAACATACGAGACAACCGGCCGTGAATAATTCCACAAAGATTCTTAATACATGATGAAACGATCATGTCCGAGCCCCATGTTTTCTTTCCAAAATGGGAATGCACGCAAACGAATGCATCTGCAACAACACAGCTATTAATGTGGTGGTGCACTCCAGTGGACTCGAACCACTAACCTTCTGATCCGTAGTCAGATGCTCTATCCATTGAGCTAGGAGTGCGTTGACCTGTTAGGCCAAACAGCTTACGCTGCGGGAGTTGATACTAGCCGCAGGAAGGTGTTTGTCAAATGTGTGTTGGAAAATCTTTGAGATTATTTTACCCCAAAGTGGCCCATGATCATGAGCTGAAGCTTTGAAGAAGTATCCTCATGCTTTTGTAAAGCTTAGCTTGGCACCTGTAGGTCTCTGCTTCATGGATGATGCGCAAGATGGATGTGACTCCGACGAATCTCTGGATACAAACGGGCCTGGCTTTAGTCGGTGCGGTGGCGGGGATGATGCTGCATCTGTCACGGCATCCTTTGAAAAGCTGCTTGTCTGAGGCCTGGGATCTTTTGACGGGAATGCCCTGGCTAATCGTGCTGAGTGCGGGCCTGATGTTGCTGGCTGAGGCGTGTGGTGAAGTCTGGTTAAGATCGCCTCAGGGGTTAAATGAACTTTTGGTCTGGCGTGATGCGGCACCAGATCTGCTGCTGGCTGCTTTGGTGGAGTATTCACGGTTATTTCATGGGCTGCTGCCGGTGTGGCCTGGGGCGCTGGTTTTACCGCTGGCCTTGCTGCTGCTAAGTTGGCGCGTGATCCGCTTTCCTTATCGCTATGGGCCTCGTCGTCAGCGGCCGCTGGAGCGCTGGCTGCTGATCGGTGGCTTGTGCATTTGCTGGGTTTGGCTGGTCATGGAGGTGGTGGCCTTTAGGCGGGCGATGCCTGAGTGGCTTGAAACAATGCGCGTGGGGATGCGGGCGATCTTTGGCGCGGTGACGATGGCCTTTTCTCAGGTCATGCTGATTCGTCTGGTCATTGCCTGGAATCATCCCGAGCAGCCTAATGATAAAAAGGACCTCGGGCTGGCGGTGGAGCATACCTTTGCTCGTTGGCGCGGTGTGGTAGGGCTGGCGATTTTGGATTTGCTCTGGCTGCTGCTGGGCTCCGGTGCGGATGAGGTTTCACGCTGGTTTTTGGTGGAGGGGATGCTGCTGTTTCTGGCCGTGCCGGTGGCTGTGGCGCGTGACTCGGGGCCTTTGCTTTCTCTGGGGGCGGCAGCCCTGCAAAAGCTCGGCAAAGCACTTCCTGCGATGGTCGCTGTGACTTTGACGAGTGTTTCGGTGCTGCTGCTAGCTCGATACGCCAGCGGCCTGCTGATGGGGCTTGTCGCTGAGTCATCCTGGCAAACACTGGTCTTCATGCCCGTTCATGCTTTGGCGCTTGCGACGGTTCGCAACTGGGTGTTTCTAGCGTCTGTGCTTACCCTTCTCCGACATGGCTTGAACTCGTCCTACCCAACGGACCAACGGCTCGATGTGCAATGACCTCTGACCAAGCTACCTCCTCCGCCGAAATTGCCCAGCGCGCGAAGTCGAATCTGGCCATCGCACTGGCCTGCCTGCCGGAAGAGCGTCGTCGCGACATGATTTCGTTTTATGCTTTTTGTCGCTTGGCGGATGACATCGCTGATACGAACGCGATGCCGGAAGCCGAGCGTGAGAGCGAGCTGGCGCGATGGAAGAAGTGCGCACTGGATTGTGAGGCACCAGGGCATCCGGTGCTGGATGAGGTGATCGAGCTGCCCGGCAAGTATGGCTTTCCGCGTCTGTGGCTGGCTGAGATCATTGACGGGGTGGCGAGTGACATCTGTGTGGTGCGTTATGAGACTTTCGAGGAGCTGCTGGGCTATTGCTACAAGGTGGCCTCGGTGGTGGGGCTGGTGAGCGTGCATATCTTCGGTCACCAAAATCCGCAGGCTCGCGAGTATGCGGTGCAGCTCGGATATGCTTTGCAGCTGACCAACATCATTCGTGATGTGGGTGAGGATGCCCGTGAGACGGGGCGCATTTATCTGCCGCTGGAGGATCTGCGGAAGTTTCAGGTGACGGAGTCTGAGATCCTGAACGGACGGCATAACCAGAGGTTTGTGCAGCTGATGGACTTTCAGTATCAGCGCGCGCGTCAGTATTATGCGGAAGCGGCCAAGCTTTTGCCGAAAGAGGACCGCAATAACCTGCTCGCTTCTCAAATGATGGGGCAGATCTACTTTGAGATTCTCGAGAAGCTGAAGAAGCTGCGTTATCCGGTCTTCGATCAACGCTGCA